>CAYRWH010000012.1:0-20325 GCA_964427935.1 uncultured Halobellus sp.
TGTCCGACGACGAGTGGGTCCGGATCACGACGCTCGGCTGCTGCCGCGAGGTCGGTCGAGCGGCGTTCATCCTCAACACCCCCGAAACGAGAATTCTCATTGACTGCGGCGACAAGCCGGGCGCGGAGGGTGAGGTCCCGTATCTACAGGTCCCTGAGGCACTCGGCGCGGGCGCACAGAACATCGACGCTGTCGTGTTAACCCACGCGCACCTCGACCACTCCGCGCTTCTCCCCCTGTTATTTAAATACGGATACGACGGTCCGATCTACTCGACGGAGCCGACCCGCGACCTCATGGGGCTTCTCACGCTCGATTACCTCGATGTCGCGTCGAAGGAGGGACGAACGCCGCCGTACGAGTCGGCACAGGTCCGCGAGGCGATCAAACACACGATTCCGCTGGAGTACGGCGATGTCACCGACATCGCGCCGGATGTCAAACTCACCTTCCACAACGCTGGCCACATCCTCGGCAGTGCGGTGACACACTTCCATATCGGTGACGGCCTCTACAACGTCGCGTTTTCGGGTGACATCCACTACGAGGACACCCGTTTATTTAACGGCGCAGTCAACGACTTCCCCCGCGTCGAGACGCTCGTGTTGGAGTCCACCTACGGCGGCCGCGACGACTACCAGACGGATCAGAAGGACTCGGAAGAAGCGCTCAAGGAAGTCATCAACGAAACGTACGAGCAGGGCGGCAAGGTCGTCATTCCGGCGTTCGCCGTCGGTCGGTCCCAAGAGATCATGCTCGTTCTGGAGGAGGCGATGCGGAAGGGAGATATCCCGGAGATGCCCGTTCACCTCGACGGAATGATCTGGGAAGCAACGGCGATTCACACGACGTACCCGGAGTACCTTCGGGACGGCCTCCGAGACCGGATCTTCCACGACGACAAGAACCCCTTCCTCGCGGAGGAGTTCAACCACATCGATGGCGGCGAAGACGAGCGACAGGAGGTCGCGGACGACGATCAGTGTATCATCCTCTCGACGTCCGGGATGGTCACCGGCGGCCCGATAATGTCGTGGCTCCGCCACATCGGATCGGATCCGGACTCTACTCTCACGTTCGTCGGATATCAGGCACAGGGGACGCTGGGTCGTCGGATCCAGAACGGCTGGGATGAGATTCCGGTCGACGGCTGGGGCGGCGGTCGGGGTAACACCCTCACGCTAGAGATGGGCGTCGAGACCGTTGACGGCTTCTCCGGGCACGCCGACCGACAGGGACTGGAGAACTTCGTGAAGACGATGAACCCGCGCCCTGAAAAGGTGCTGTGTGTTCACGGCGACGAGCGGTCCGTACAGGACCTCTCATCGGCGTTGTACCACGACTACAACATGCGAACGTTCGCGCCGAAGAATCTGGAAACGTTCCGTTTTAAATAGGCCGTTCGACTTCCCACCGAGCGTTCCGGTTCACAACCGTCCTTCGTCTACGGCATCAACGAGCGACGAGCCCGCGGCCCGCCAATCGCTCTCTGCGTCGGCGAACACGCGCTCGGCGCGCTCGACGGCCTCAGCGACCACGTCGTCGACATCAACGCCGACGATGCCGCCGGCGGAGACGAGCTGGACGCCGTCGACGAACACATCGCGCACCTCAGTACCGCTGGCACCGTACACGAGGTTGGGGATCGCGGTGTGAAACGGCTCTCGAACCGTGGGTGCGACGCTCGCCTGTTCTACGTCACAGACGACTACGTCGGCACGCTTACCCCGAGAGAGTGAGCCGACCTCGTCGGCTATCCCGAGAGCGCGTGCTCCCTCGACCGTCGCGAGTTCGAGCGCGCCGGCCGCGTCGAGGGCCGTCGGATCCCCGTGGTCGGCCTTCGCCAGCATCGCCGTCGTGCGGGTTTCTCGAAGCGCATCGTGGCCACCGGGGCCGGGCGCCTGATCGGTACCGATGCCGACGACGCCGCCGTGATCGCGGTACTCGACGACTGGGGGCACGACCCCGTCTATCGCCGTGATCGACGATGGGCAGCCGACCATCCGGACGCCGGCGTCGGCGAGCCGCTCACGCTCGTCGGGCGTGGCTCCGTGGAGGTGAGCCGCAAGCAGGTGATCTCCCAACAACCCCGCACCCGCTAGCACGCCAACGGTCGTCGATCCGTCGCCGTACCGGGCGGCGATCTGTCGGCGTTCGCGATCGCCCTGTGCGACGTGCATGTGGACGGTCCGGTCACGAGTCCGTGCGCGCTCGACGATCGATTCGAGGAGATCCATCGGCACCATATCCAGCGCCTGTGGACCGTACGCCGGTCGGACAAGCGGATCGTCATCGAAGTGTTCAAACAGCTCTTCTGCCCGGGCGAGCGCCGCCTCGCCAGCCTCTCGGTCGAACGGGTACGCCTCGTCCGGCCCGACATCGGAACGGTCGTCCGGAACCGCGGCTATCGTCTCTGTGGCGACGACGCGGAGTCCGAGGGGACGATAGACCCGCTCGACCAATTCGGCGACATCTCCGGCGTACTCCCCGAGTGTCGTGGTTCCGGAAGCCAGCGCCTCGATCGCCGTGAGCTTCGCGCCGACGACGCCGTCCTCGGCGGTCGCGTGCGCACTGATCGGCCCAAGCGCCCGAGTCATCCACTCGATCTCGGGGACATCCTGGGCTGCCCCGCGAAGGAGCGTGTGGCGACCGTGAACGTGGGCGTTTATGAGTCCGGGAAGCGTGAGGCAGCCGTCCCCGTTGACCGTGCGGTCGGCGTCCGTAGTCTCGACGCCGGTAGCAGGGCCGACGTAGGTTATTTCGCCGTCGGTCCAGCCGATCGCGCCGTCGTCGACGATCCCGAGATCACCGGTTGCGCCGGGTACCTCCGGGTCCATCGTAACCAGCAGCGTATCCGTTACGAGGGTGTCCATACGGGCATCTCACAACCCGACCGGAAGGAGCTATCGGTGGTTCAGCCGGATCCACCGGGGGTTCGGTGCCTCCGTCGAACAGTGGTGTGCGCTGAGGGCGTCCGGCACACGTGACAAGAACTAACTCCGGTCGGAACCCTCGATTGATCATGCCGAAGTTCTCCGACAGCGTGGAGCGGGTGTCGATAAGCGGCATCCGTGAAGTGTTCGAGGCGGCCGGTGACGACGCGATCAACCTGGGGATCGGCCAGCCGGACTTCCCGACGCCGGCACACGCCCGGGCGGCCGCGGTCGAAGCTATCGAAGACGGGTTGGCGGACGCGTACACCGAGAACAAGGGGACGGCCTCGCTCCGGGAAGCCATCGCCGAGAAACACCGGACTGACCAGGGGATCGACCTCGATCCGGCGAACGTGATCGCCACCGCGGGAGGGAGCGAGGCACTCCATATCGCGTTGGAGGCACACGTGAGCGCCGGTGAGGAGGTTATCGTTCCCGATCCCGGCTTCGTCTCCTACGATGCGTTGACGAAACTGGCGGGCGGCGAACCGGTTCCGGTCCCGCTCCGTGACGATCTCACGATCGATCCCGCCGCAATCGAGGCGGCGATAACCGAGGACACGGCCGCCTTCGTCGTCAACTCGCCGGGGAACCCAACCGGTGCGGTCTCCGATGAGGCCGATATCCGGGAATTTGCTCGGATCGCGGACGAATACGACGTGCTCTGCCTCTCCGACGAGGTGTACGAGTACACCGTCTTCGAGGGAGAACACCGCTCGCCGATGGAGTTCGCCGAAACGGATAGCGTGGTGGTCGTCAACTCGGCCTCGAAGCTGTTTTCGATGACCGGGTGGCGACTCGGCTGGGTGTACGGGTCGTCGGAGCGCGTCGACCGCATGCTCCGGGTTCACCAGTACGCACAGGCCTGTGCCTCTGCGCCGGCACAGTACGCCGCGGAGGCAGCGCTCCGTGGGGATCGCGGAGTCGTCACGGAGATGACCAACTCCTTCGAGCGTCGACGGGACATTCTCCTCGATGGGCTCGCCGATATCGGGATCGAGTGTCCGACGCCGAGGGGAGCCTTCTACGCGATGCCGCGGGTTCCCGACGGGTTCGTCGACGAGTGTCTCGACCGCGGGGTGATCGTCGTTCCGGGCGAGGCGTTCGGTGAACACGGACGCGGATCCGCACGTATCTCCTACGCAACCGACGAAGAAACCCTCCGAGAGGCGATATCGATCATGGGCGACGCGTACGACGCGGCCCGATAACCGAACCGCAGCCGTCTTCTTGACCCGTGACGGCCGCAATAATTGCCAAACTATAACCTCAAAGCATTGTTTGGCACCGAGGGGTTTCCGTAAGTTATACTGTTGCCGGCGGAGTACGGCGACGCAATGGATCGGAACATACAGGTTAGCCGTCTCGACCGGCAGGCGGTCGAAGATCAAGAGGTCGAGATCGTCGAGCGAAAGGGTATCGGACACCCAGACTCCATCAGCGACGGTCTCGCAGAGTCGGTGTCGCGCGCGCTCTCACAGCTCTATCTCGACCGCGTCGGGAAGGTGCTTCACTACAACACCGATGAGACGCAGTTGGTCGCTGGACGTGCGGCTCCGGCGTTCGGCGGCGGCGAGGTCATCGAGCCCATCTACGTCCTGATCGTCGGCCGCGCCACGAAGGAGTACGAGGGACAACAGCTCCCGGTCGACTCGACCGCGCTGGCGGCGGCTCGTGAGTACCTCGCAGAGGCGATTCCCGAACTCGAGTACGGAACCGACATTGTCGTCGATGTGAAACTCGGCGAGGGCTCCGGTGACCTCCAGGATGTCTTCGGCGAGGACACCCAGCAGGTGCCGATGGCGAACGACACCTCCTTCGGTGTCGGCCACGCCCCGCTCACCGAGACGGAGACCATCGTTCACGAGGCAGAACGCGAACTCAACACGACCTACTACGAGGACCACCCGGAACTCGGCCCTGACGTGAAGGTGATGGGGAAACGCGAGGGCGACCGAATCGACATCACTGTCGCCGCCGCGATGGTCGATGCCTACATTCACGACCTCGACGAGTACGACGACGCCGTGACCAATGTCCGTGAGTTCGTGACCGACTTGGCCGAGCGTCACACAGACCGGGCGGTCAACGTCGATGTCAACACCGCTGACGACTACGAGGAAGGATCCATCTACCTCACGGTGACTGGCACCTCCGCCGAACAAGGCGACGACGGCTCTGTCGGCCGTGGGAACCGCGCAAACGGGCTCATCACGCCCAACCGACCGATGTCGATGGAGGCGACCTCGGGCAAGAACCCCGTCAATCACATCGGAAAAATATACAACCTGCTGTCGACACACATCGCGGAAACAGTCACCGAGGAGGTCGACGGGATCCGCGACCTTCAGATCCGCCTGCTCTCGCAGATCGGCCGCCCGATCGACGAGCCCCACGTTGCCGACGCGCAGATCGTTACGGAAGACGGCGTCGACCTCGCGGACATCGAGGAAGAGGTCGTTGCCATCGTCGACGCCGAACTCGCCGACGTGACCGACGTTACTCGGCGCGTCATCGACGGCGACGTGTCGACCTTTTAAGTTTCGACGGGTTGTCCGCCCGTGTTCTGGCCAACCGGACCACAACCGATTTGAGAGCCGGCCGCGACCGTTCGACCGTGACGCGGGTGTGTCTCCTCGGCAAGCCGGACGTCAGTCTGACCTACGAGCTCCTGTCTCGGGAAACCGCACGGGACGCGCTTGCGACCTACGACATCGAAGAGCCGTTCGAGAACAGCGTTGCCGTCGACACCGTGAGCCTCGGCGCGGCGGTGTCGCTGTTGAACGACCTCAACTGGTATCTCGTGCGCTTCGTCGACGAAGTACTGGTGATGGAGCCGTCCGTCTCCCGCGAGGAGTGGCTTTCACGTGACCTCGCACAGGCGGTTCGTAACGGCGAAATTCCGCCCGAGGAGACCGACCAGCGACTGAAGGTGTTCGGGCTCGTCGACGGTGACCCAGTCGAACCCATGTTCGTCCAGCGGGTACAGGGGCAAACCCCGGAGTACGACCTCCGGGATGTCGACGAGACGCTCGTTGTCCGCGTGAGCGAAGCCGAGTTCTCGGGGTAGCCGGACACACCCGTCGAGATTCGGCGTCGATACCGAACGAGAGCTCCGCCCGGGAGAGCACACGCGGCGGGCAAGCCGAACGCTATGGCTTCGGGGGCACGCGAGCCGGTGATTCCTCTCAGTTCGTTTGAAAAGTGCACCGTCCGGGAATTGAACCCGGGCTATTAGCTTGGGAAGCTAATGTCCTACCACTGGACCAACGGTGCCCGATTTGTCGTACCCGATGGCACCACTTCAACGTAGCGTTTTTGCGACTCTCCGGAGCCCCACAGGATTAACCCCCAGCCAACGGATGGATCGGTATGACCGAGGAGACGCCGGATTCCGACTCGCAATCGACCGAGGGTGAACCTCACACCGGACAGACCCATGAGGCCGTCGAGCGCGTGCGTGATAGCCGAGAGCGGCTCGCCCCCGCTATCGGGCGCGCCTGGACGGACGACGAGCCGTGGCGCTTCCTGACCGATCTCACCGCAATTGGGAGCCGAATGGCGGGCAGCGAGGGTGAACGACGGGCGGCGGACCTCGTCGCCGACGCGTTCGAGCGGGCGGGACTCCGGAACGTCCGAACGGATTCGTTCGGGATCGCGGCGTGGGAACGTGGGACCGCCGAGTTGTACGTGACGACGCCCGGACGCGACGGGAGCCAGCAGACACGGTCGTTCGAGGCGCTCGCGCTCCCGTACTCCCCGGCCGGGGAAATGACGGGCGCGCTCGTCGATGTCGGATACGGAACGCCCGAGGAGGTTGACGCGGTCGACGTCGAGGGTCGGATCGCGGTTGCGTCGACGACGACGCCGGCGGACTCCCGGTTCGTCCACCGGATGGAGAAGTTCAGCTACGCGGTGGCGTCCGGTGCGGTCGGCTTCGTCTTCGTCAACCATCTCGACGGGCAGCTGCCGCCGACCGGATCGCTCACCTTCGGCGAGGAAGCCGAGGCACCCGCCCTCGGCGTCTCGAAGGAGACCGGCGAGTGGCTCCGTGAGTACGCCGCGAACACGCCCGGTCCCGTTGCGAGCGTCGAGGGCGCCGTCGACGCCGAAACGACGCCCGGGGAGTCCAGAAACGTGATCGGGCGGGTCGGCCCCGACACCGACGAGCGGGTGCTTCTGCTGGCGCACTACGACGCCCACGACATCGCGGAGGGCGCACTCGATAACGGATGTGGGATCGCAACGGTCGTCACCGCGGCGGGTATTCTCGCCGAGGCCTACGAGGACGATGCGGCGTCGCTTCCGATCGGCGTCGATGTCGTCGCTGTCGGCTGCGAAGAGATTGGACTACTCGGAGCTGAACACCTCGCGGAGACAACCACTCTTGAGACCGTTCGTGGCGTGGTCAACGCCGACGGTGCGGGTCGGTTCCGCGACCTCGTGGCGTTGACACACACGTCGGACGCCGCGGCCTCAGTTGCGAACGCCGTTTCGACGGCGACTCGACATCCCATCGAGGTGGAGTCGGAGCCGCATCCGTTCTCCGACCAGTGGCCCTTCGTCCGCCGTGGCGTGCCCGCACTCCAGCTACACAGCGATTCCGGCGAGCGTGGTCGTGGGTGGGGACACACGCACGCGGACACCCGTGACAAGGTCGACGACCGGAGCGTTCGAGAACACGCCGCGTTGACCGCGCTGCTCGTCGCCGAGTTCGCGGCGGTCGACCGGGACCCAGCGCGACTCGACCCGAACGCGCTTGCGGCCGCCTTCCGCGAGGCCGGCTTCGAGACCGGGATGCGCGCGGCCGACCTGTGGCCCCCTGAGTGGGACTGAGTCTTACTCCCCGTTCTGGCTCGAAGGCATCGGCGGCGTGGTGCGTTTGTGTGCCGTCGATCGGTACTGGTCGAGCAGCCGAGCGACGACTTCGGGTGCTACGTCGATGTCGACTCGTTCTGCGATCATGTCGGGGTCGATCTCACCGTCCGCGGTCGCACCGTCGGCTCCCTCATCGACCGCGGCTCGGAGAACTGGGTCGATCACCTCGTAGGGCGCGCCGAGATCATCGGCGTCGCGCTGTCCCGGCAGAAAGCCGGCAGACGGTGGTTTATCGACGACAAACTCGGGGATGTCGAGCTCGTCGGCGAGAACACCGACCTCAGTTTTATACAGATGTCCGATCGGTAGCAGGTCGGCGGCCCCATCCCCGTGTTTGGTCATGTATCCGAGGAGGCGCTCGCTTCGGTTGGTCGTCCCGCACACGAGCCGACCGGTCGCGTTGGCGGCGAGATACGCGAGGGTCATGCGCAGGCGCGCAATGGCGTTGCCCGTGAGCCTCGGTTCGTCGTGTAGGTCGAACCGGTCCGGAGCTACGTTTCCGAGTTGGCTGAAAAGCGGCTGGAGATGGACCGTATCGTACTCGATCCCGAGTGCGTCGGCGATCCCCTCAGCGTCCCGTGCGTGGAGCGCGCCGAGTTTGTTGCACGGCAGTATTAACCCGTACACTCGGTCTGCCCCGAGTGCTTCGACCGCAATCGCGGCGGTAACCGTCGAGTCCAGTCCGCCGCTCATGTTGATTACGACGCCGGTCGCGTCCGCGGCATCGACGGTCCGTCGCACGAACCCGGCAATGCGATCGAGTTCGACCGCGGGGTCATCGTCTACCCGTCTCGAAGCCGACTCGGTTTGTGTGGTTCGTCTGTCGGTACGCGCGGAGGTGTTCATAACGAGTTGCGGTCGCCGATAGACACGTAAATACGCTCCGTGGGTATTATATAAGGGAATCTACACCCCGGCCGGGAGTAACCGACGGCGTTCGAGAGCTATTTTATAAAAGCGATCACCGATCCAGCCGTTCGTTCGAAACTAGCGTATATTCACGTCGACCGTAGGGCAAAATCGAGCGTCTGTACGCCGCCACAAATAATCTTACACTATTGAACTACATCAACCACAAGCTACCGTATCTAAGAATATAAGGTGTATATAACCTAACGTTTATACAGTAAAGACTGTGCTTTTCGTATATGTCTACGTTAGAGCTAAGTGCGAGTCAGAAACGGATCCTCACGTCGCTCGTGAACCTCGCGGACGACGAAGAGAGTGTCATTTGTGGTCGAGAGATCGCCGACGGAATCGACCGCAACCCGGGAACCGTCCGAAACCGGATGCAGAGCCTTCGTTCGCTCGGGCTCGTCGAGGGCGTCGCCGGGCCGGACGGTGGATACAAACCCACTGAAAGGGCGTACGACGTACTCGATCTGCGGCGAATACGTGACTCGGAACCGGTGCCTGTAGAGCGGAGCGGAACGCCGATGGAGGGCGTAACGGTCCGTGAGATCGACCTCTCCAGCGTCAACAACCCCGAGTTGTGTCGCGCTGAGGTCGTGCTTCACGGCTCCGTTCGACCGTTCGAAGGGGGGGATCGGGTTACCGTCGGACCGACGCCGACCGCTGGACTCCGACTTTCTGGAACTGTCGACGCTGCGGATGTCGACGGCAACACGTTGATGATCCGAGTCGAGTCGATGAACACGGCGAGCGAGACGGCCACGGCCCCTTCCGCAAGCGACTGAGTGTCGTTGTTTGGCGACACCACATGATCACGTCTCAGCGGTCGCGATTTGGCTTCGAATCCGATCACGGATCGCACCGGTCGTCGCCGCGGACTGGCGAGCAGCACGATGCCGATCGTTGAAAATCTCCAGTGCGCTTGCGGCCGCCTGCGTGTCGACGGCGAACTCGACGCCGTCGTACGCAACATCCCACAAGACAAGCGGTTCCGGCGGCGCAGGACCGACGCCGTCTTCTCCTGAAATTGGTTCCGAAGCGAGGAGTCGGCCGACAAACGCTGGCTCCGCACGCCCACGTCCGACAATTTCAACGACTGCGACAAGCCGTCGCACGAGCGCTCGCGGGAACCCGTCTGCGGCGACCTCGACGACGAGCACGTCCCCTTCACGGGTCGCTGTCGCCTGGAGGTCCCGTGTCGTCCCGTGGTCGTCGGTCGTGAGGTTATGGAAGTCGTGTTCACCGGACAGTCGAGCGAGCACGTCGTGAACCACGCGGTCCTCAATTCGCGTGTCCTTGGTTGCGCGGTCGCCTTCGGGGTTCACAACTGGACTCGGTGGGGCATACAGGTGATAGCGATAGCGCCGCCGCACCGCGTGGTGGGTCGCGTGGAAGCCGTCATCGACGTCTGCGGCCGCCCAGACTCGGATAGACCCGGGGAGGTGGCCGTTGAACGCCCGTGGCGTGAGCCAGTCAGGTGCCTCGAACGCGACCGTTTGGGCGACGGCGGAGACACCCGCGTCGGTACGCCCGGCGGCGGCGTAGCCCGGCGGCGTAGCGTGTGTCGGGCCGTCGCCGCGGTCGAGGAGACCGTGATCGGCCAGCGCTCGCAAAAGGGTTCCTTCAACAGTCGTCGCGTGTGGCTGTCGCTGGAACCCGGCGTACTCGCGCCCGTCGTAGGCGACCCGAAACGCTCTCATCACGTCTCGTGGTCCGTCATCGGAACAGTGACGACCGGAACTGAAGACACCCGTACCACCTTCTCGGTGACGCTCCCGAGGAGAACCCGCTGGATACCGGTACGGGTGTGGGTCGGCATGACAACGATGTCCGCTCCGGTGTCCTCGATAGCGTTTTCGATGACCTGAAGTGGATCTCCGTGAATGACGTGTCCGACGACATCGATCCCCGCCGCGTCCAGCTCCGCCGTCACTGTCTCGACTCGCCGTTCCGCCCCCGACTCAACGCGATCGGCGAGGGACGCGACGCGGGGACCACTGAGCGTGTGTTCGAGCGTGTCGACCGCGCTCACGACGTGGACGGTCGCGTCGTAGCGCTCGGCGAGACTCTGCGCGTGCGGAACCGCGTCGTTAGCAGCGCTCCCGGGTGCGACCGGCAGCAGAATGTCATCGTACATGTTAGAACGTGGACTCGCCGGGCGCAAAACGGTACCGGCTACCCGCTCCGATCCCACGCTCGGGACCTCACCCCGGTCAAACTGTCCGTCGTGTCGAACGGAGACCCGAAGTGACACCGTGTCTGTCTTTCCGGTCTTTCGAGAATCAAAAACATAATCACCATGTATTGATGATGACCTACCGAGCAATGTCCATCCCGATCATTGATCCACATATGCACATGGTATCGCGCTCGACGAACGACTACGAGCGGGCCCGCCTCGCCGGCGTGGAATGCTGTATTGAGCCGGCGTTTTGGAGCGGTTCCGACAAGCAGTACGCGGGATCCTTCTTTGATTACTTCGAGCGGATCATCGATTTCGAAACCAAACGAGCCGAGCGCGCGGCGGGCATGGACCACTACGTCGTGATCGGGTTGGAGCCGAAGGAGGCAAATTACCCGGAGATGGCCGAGGAAGTGATGGACCGCGTTCCGGAGTATCTGGACCGTGAGAACGTCGTCGGCGTGGGTGAGATTGGACTAGATCAGGGGACTGAAGAGGAGGAGTACGCCTTCCGCCGCCAGCTCAGAATGGCCGAGGAGCGCGAGCTACCGGTCATGATCCACACGCCCCACACGAACAAGCCCGAGGGAACAGAGCGTCTCGTCGAGATGATCGAGGAGGAAGACGTAACCCAAGAGCGGATCGTGATCGACCACAACACGGAGAACACGATCGATATCTCGGCACAGACCGACTGTTGGATCGGCTTCACGCTGTACCCCGGGAAGATCGACGCCGACACGGCGATCGATCTCCTTGAAGAGTACGGTACGGACAAAATGATGCTCAACAGCGCCGCCGACTGGGACCCCTCCGACCCGCTTGCGGTTCCGCGAGCGCGCGACAAGATGCTGGATCGAGGATGGGACCGCGAGGCGGTCAAGAAGGTCGTCTGGCAGAACCCGTACGACTTCTTCAACCAGTCGCCCAACTTCGAGTACGAGGCCTAACCGATGGAGTTTGGCTTCTCACTGAACGCGTTTCGACAGTACGAGCTTTCGGATGCGATCGCAACGCTCGCCGACATCGGCTACGACGGCGTCGAGATCCTCCTCGACGAGCCGCATCTCTTCCCGGGCACAGCCGACGAGAGCGATATCGACGAGGTTCTCGGATGGTTGGACGACGGGGACCTCGCGGTCAGTAACTGTAACGCGTTTATGCTGAGCGCACTGGAACGGACAGCAGAGAGCAAGCAGGCGGAGTACAGCCGAGACACGGAGGGGTTCCATCACCCTTCGTTCCTCGAACCCGCGGCAGAAGACCGGCGCGCCCGGATCGAGCACACAAAAAACACCATCCGAACTGCGGATGCGCTCGGAGCCGGCCACATCTCGCTGACACCGGGGGGACCAATCCCAAAGGGCACCACCGAGGCAGAGGCGATGGATTTGTTCGTCGAGGGACTACGCGAGGTGCTTCCCACAGCCGAAGAACACGGTGTCGACGTTCTCGTTGAGCCGGAGCCTGAGCTACTGATCGAGACGTCTGAGGATTTCCTCTCGTTCGCCGACCGGATCGACTCGCCGCGGATCGGCTGTAATTTCGACGCAGGCCACTTCTTTTGTGTCGGGGAGGATCCCGCGGCGCTGGTCGAGACGCTCGAACCGTACACGAAACACTACCATATCGAGGACATCCCGGCTGACGGCACACACGTCCATACGCAGCTCGGCGAGGGCGCGATGGACATCGACGGGTTCCTCGAAGCGGTGGCGGACAGCGAGTACGACGGGTTCGTCACGGTCGAGTTGTACCCCTACGAGGAGACGGCGGCCGAGGCTGCCGCCGGTGCGATGGAGTATCTCGACGCCCATGGCTGGACCTGACACCGACAGGCGGACATCTCATCACCCCGCCATATGAGCGGCCAGAACGGGAGCGACTCAGAGTTACGGGGTACCCGGCCACTCAGAGCGTACGCGGCGCTCGTGCGACTTCCGAACCTGTTCACCTCCCCGCCGGATGTCGTTCTCGGCGCGGCGCTTGCCGTGAGCCTCGGGTACTCTGTCTCGATTGGCTCCGTCGTCGGCCTCTCGGTCGCTTCCGTGCTACTGTACGCTGCGGGGACGACACTCAACGACTACGTCGATGTCAGCGAGGACGAACGCGAACGCCCCGAACGACCGATCCCATCAGGCGATGTTTCGCGGCCGTCAGCCCTCGCTTTTGGCGTAACGCTGCTTTTCGGTGGTGTAGTGGTTGCGCTGTTCTCCGCCGGTCTCGTCGCTGGAGTTGTCGCGGCGGTCCTCGCGGCGCTGATCCTGCTGTACGACGCCGTATTCAAAGGGTCGGCTGTCGGCTTCTTGTTTATGGGTGCGACCCGCGGCACTAACGTCCTGCTTGGCGTGGCCGTAGCCGTCTCCCCGACCGCGTTGCCGACGTGGTCACTTATCATCCCGGCTGTGATCACGCTGTACATCGCGAGCGTCACGTACATGGCCGACTACGAGACGAGCGAAGGGAATTCTACACCCGTTCTCGTTGCGATAGGGGGCGTTGCCGTGGCCGTTGCAGGGGTCGTGGTGACGGTGTTCCTTCGGTCCCCGGCACCATCGGAGGCCGTCGTTGCCGCCGTTCTGCTCGTCGGGTTCGTGGCGTGGACTGGCCGCGCCCTCCGACAGGCGTATCTGGACCCGGTCCCGGGAACCGTCGGGCCGGCTGTCGGCGCATGTGTGCTCGGACTGGTCGCCCTGACTGCTTCGTTTGCGGCGGTCGGGGGCGTCGGTTGGTCGCTCGCGGCAGTCGCGTTTCTCGTGCCGGCGGTCGGACTCTCGCGACTCTTCGACGTGAGTTGACCCGACAGAATGTGGATCCGGGTCGAACGAGTACGCTACCGCGTTCCGACGTGGTTGATGAGGGGCGGCCAGAGTCACGTCCAGAAAGAATTTCTCCCCCCGGTCGAGAGAACCGAGCATGGTTGATCTTGCTTTCTCCACCAACGCGTACACACGCTTCGAACTGACCGACGCGGTCGATCGGATCGCCGACCACGGGTACACAGGCGTCGAAATCCTTGCGGACACGCCACACGCATACCTCCCCGAGTTCGACGACGAAGATATCGAAACGCTCAGTGAGACGCTCAGTGAGACGGGTCTCTCGGTTTCGAACATCAACGCGAACACCGTGACGGGCTACTACGACGACGCTCCCCCGTCTGCGTTCTTCGATCCCACGATCATCACCGACGACGAGCAGGAGCGCGAGTGGCGGATCGAGTACACAAAATCGGCGATCGATCTCGCCGTCGAACTCGACTCCCCCTCCGTCTGTCTCGCAACGGGACGACCGCTGCCCGGAAACCCACCTGAACGGGCCCGTGAATACCTCCTCGATTCGCTCGTTGCGATCACTGACTACGCCGAATCAGCCGGGGTCGATGTGGGGATCGAGTTCGAACCGGAGCTACTCGTCGAGTGTACCGACGAGGTCCTCGCGCTTATCGACGATGTCGACAGCGACGCGCTCGGCGTCAACATGGATGTCGGCCATGCGGCAGTGTACGGTGAAGACCCCGCGGAGAGTATCCGAAAGTGCGCCGGTAACATCACCGGTGTCCATCTTGAAGACATCGCCGGCGGCCGGCGCGGAAAGCACTACCACCTGATCCCCGGAGCGGGTGACCTCGACTTCGAGGCTATGTTCGAGGCTCTCGGTGACATCGGCTACGACGGCTTCGCGACGATGGAGTTGTACACGTACCCGAATCGCCCCGACGAGGCGGCAGCAACGGCCTACGACCACTTGGAGCGATACCTGGAGTAAGCAGCCGCCACTGTCTTGGCAAGCGTGCTTGGCGTCGAGTCACCAATAAAAAACGAACGCGTTCGTCAGTGCGGTGCCGGTTTTGTATCCCCCGATTACAGCTTTGCGGGGTGGTGTTCGGCACCTTCGATGCTGGGGATGCCACCGGGCGAGTACGGGTGGTTGAGACGGTTCATCCACTCGCCGCCGATGTTCATCGACTCAATCGGCTCCGGTGCGGCGTCGTACTCGTACACCAGCAGATCCACGTCTGCTGCGTTGCGTGCGGCGGTCGCGACGGCGCGCATGTTGACATCACCCTCGTCGACCTCGGCGAAGTCGTGGCCGTCGTCGTCGACGACCATGTTCTTCATGTGGATCGATTTGACCTTTTCGGGGTACTCGATAATGTACTCGATTGGGTCCTCACCGCCGGCGAGAACCCAGCCGGCATCGATCTGGAGGTGGACGTGATCCTCGACCTCCTCTGCGAAGATGTCGTAGGCGATCTCGTCGCCGTCCTCGATCTGTACGAACTCGTGATCGTGGTTGTGATACCCGAATTCGAGTCCGTGATCGGCCATTTCATCCGCTGCTGTATTAACGTCGTGTGCGAGTTCGAGGACGCTCTCCTCGGTGCTCCACGTGTCACCGTTGATGTACGCCTCGATGAGTGCGGGTTCTCCGAACTGTTGGTACGTCTCGGCCACTCCCTCGGGGTCGTCGAGCGTGTCGTAGAGACCCTGGTGGGCGCTTGCCAACTCCAAACCGGTATCGTCGAGCGCCTCTGCGATGGCGTCCTCGTCATCGAGCATGAAGGGCTCAACGGCGTCGTAGCCAGCGTCGGCGCTCTCGTAGATCAGCTCCGAAACTGAGAGGTCGGAGTTCTCGAAGTACGTCCAGAACTGATTGGACGTCATGATCTCCGTGTCGTTCGTGTGCGAGGAGTAGTTCGCGTCGGTCTGGACCCCCGCTTGAGCGGAGCCCGTACCGACTGCGCCGGCGACGCCGGCCGCGCCGATTCCCTGGAGAACCCGCCGACGGTTTACGTCGGAGGATCCAGTACTGTTCGATCCATCACTAGGTGTTTGTTCGCTATTGTTTTCTGTCATGTTGGTTGTCGGTTACGACGGTGACCGCGGTATTGACGGTTGCTTCCCCACCATCAGGCGATCGCATGGCAGGACGTATCGCACTATGTGTATGACCCATGTTAATCATTTCGGTGGGGCGCTCTATCACGCACGGTCGGAACGTCTACCGGGTGTTTTGTCGGATACTAATCGACACGTAGATCGCATGCGTATCGCTCTTTGTGACGGTTCGCTCGCCATCATTCCTCGGTTGATTCGAACGACGTTTCCCACGTATCAGTTACTGACGACCAAGTCCGATCTCGGGGCTCCGCGATCGACTGCCGCTAGTTCACTCTGTTCGGATCGACAGTTTACAAAATGCTTTTGTCGACAGAAGACCCGGCTTTACTCAATGGAAAAGCAGACATCACGCCGCAGAACGCTCGCTGCCCTCGGCGGGCTCGCGTCCGCTACGGTTCTCGCAGGATGTACCTCCGCCGATGATACGGAGGATCCAGACGACACCGAGGACGACGACATAGAAGAAGAGGAGGAAGACGAAGAGGAGGAGCAAGAAGAGGAGGAAGACGAAGAGGAGGAGCAAGAAGAGGAGGAAGACGAAGAGGAGGAAGAAGAACCAACGCAGGAGCTTGACCCCGAACAGTGGGAGGACATCGAATCCATCCGCGTGCTGAGCGACGGGACGGATTGGACCGGTGCTGACCCCGAAATGATCGACGGTATCCAGAACCCGACGCTCATCCTCTTTGAGGGACAGGAGTACGAACTCACGTACGAGAACGCGGATGGTGGTCCGCACAACATCGAGATCAGAGACGACGGCGGGTCCATCGTCGACGAGCTTGAGACCGACGTGGTGACGCAGGGTGAACAGACGCTCGAGTTCACTGCGACAGAAGAGATGAACACCTACGTCTGCGCGCCACACCAGAGCTCTATGGTCGGCGACCTCCAGATCGAGTAACCCGGTCTCGACATCACTGACCTGATCGAACCGAGACGCGTCTACTCTTTTTTGACCCACTTCGGATGTGGCCGGCTTGGTGTGTCCGTTCCGAGTCACGACTGATTCATCACAAAATGATTTGAACACCCGTCAAGGTCTACGGAAGCAAATAGAACAGGTCAGCACGGACTGAAGCGACACTCCGGTGGCTCGGGAGATTCCTTGTCGGGATAATCTCGATAAAAACGAATGCGATACCGTGTTTGTCGCGACTCCACCGATACGGTTCCGTTCAGTGAACCACGCGGCCGTTCCGTGGAACACTCACTGGCTCGTATCTCGTTGAGATGAGTTCGGATCCCGTGTAAGACGGGGTGACGCTGTTTACGCGTCGTATTCGATTAGGGTCAGCTTCCCTTCCGCGCCTGCCCACGCTCCGTACTCCATGAGCACTAACCGACCGTCGGGCAGGACAACCATGTCCGTCGGAGCATCCCAGTCCTCATCCGGCAGGAACTCGTTAATCTCGATGCTACCGTCGTCGCCGTAGGTGAAGTAGCCGATCCAGCCGCCGGCACCGTACGGACACATCAAGAACTGCTTGCCCTCGAAGTACGGATCGAGCGCGCCCTCGCCGAAGCTCTCGCGGTACCGGTACGCCGGGCCAGCGTTTGCGGAGCCGCCGTCCGGCATGTCGGGCCACGTGACCTCGCCCGGACGCGGCATGTCGACCCACGCCGGAGCGTCGGTGTACCCGTCGGAGCTCTGGGGATGCCACACCATTGCTGGCGTGATGTTCGGGAGGTGCTCTATGCCGGTGTTGGTCCGGGACCGATTCCGGAGATTATCCTGCCAGAACGGCTGTCCAGGCTCTCCGGTCTCGTAGTCGCGGTTGCGGTACGGATAGTACCCTTTAAAGAATGGCCACCCGGCGTTCCCGGGCTCGTCGAACATGAAGTACGTCGCCAGTCCGACCGGACCCTGATTGGTGTCCCAGCTGCCCGCGTCGTTGCCGTAGTCGGCAATAAACAGGTTCCCCGTGTGTTCGTCGATGTTGACGATGTAGGGGTTACGCAGGCCCATCACATAGAGTTCGGGATGGAACTCGTCGTCGTCGAACGACTCACCGACCTCCGCCTCGTATTCCTCTTTGAGGTTGCCGTCGGGGATCTCATACCCGCCATCCTCGGTGGGTGTAATTCGAAGAACCTTCCCACGAAGGTCAGCAGAGTTGCCCGAAGTCCGCTGAGCGTCGGAAACTGCCGCTGGACGGCCGTGAACCAGTCTATCTCCGCGTCCGGATTACCGACGTTGTTCGAGTTGTCTCCGGTAGTGATGTAGAGGTTGCCGTGAGAATCGAACTGGAGATTCCCGCCGTGGTGACAGCAGTTCGTCTGCTGGTGCGGTATGTTGATAACGATCTCCTCGGAGTCCGGATCGAGCTCGTCCCCGTCCATTTCGAAGCGGGAGACCCGCTGATACGCGGTGTGGATGTCCTCGTGGTACGGATTCTCGATGACCTCCTGGTCCTCGCTCGAAGGGTGATAGTAGACGTAGACGTAGCCGTTTTCTTCAAAGTCAGGATCGAGAGCGACACCCTGTCCCCCGAGTTCACGCGCGATATCCGCGTCACCCGGATCGGCGACATCTTGGCCGCTGACGATGACATCGAGCTCCAAGACGATCTCGTGATCTCCCGTGTCGGGGTCGACGAACCCGACCTCCGCGGTCGCGTCACCGTGAGTGACGAAGTTAGCTCCCCGGTTGACGTAGAAGACGCGGCCGTCATCGGCGACGTCGATCGACATCAGGTCCTCAACCGGTTGAAGCTCCGTCACCTCGTAGTTGTCCCAGTCGGTAGCGGCGGCGGCGTCCGCGTCCCAGTCGTGGTCGCGGTGCCAACTCGCGGCGTCGCCGGTGAGGGTTTCTTCTTGCTCTTCTTCCTCTTCCTCTTCTTCTTCCTGCTCTTCCTCTTCTTCCTCTTCTCCGTCGTCCTGCTCTTCTCCGTCGTCTTCTGGCTCCGGTTCTTCCTCGTCGGCACAGCCGGCCAAGCCGGCCGCGAGGCCCACGCCGCCGATCCCACCGAGAAGTCGGCGCTTCTTCTCACCGGAGTCGGTCGTATCGTTTGAGTCGTCTGACTGTTGATCAGGCATGCAAATGTTAGTGTATGACATGAATACAAAAACATTGCGGAGACCCGCGTGCGCTCGTGGTGTCCAGTAACCACGATTACGAAGTACGCCTCTATCAGTACCGTTTCCGGACGATTCTGCGGATCGATCGGAGCGAACGTAGCGACAGGTACACCAGTGTCAGGATTTTTATCTGATGGCTGATTGGGATACGAAATCGAGAAAATATCGCGGTCAGGCCGGATAGAACGGGTGTGAGGCCCGAACCGTGAGCGTGTCTAAACGGATCGATCGTGAAATATGTCGGCTGGCACGTCAGTGTTCGGCACGTGAACGAACGACCCTCACGATGAGGAAGCTGCCGTACTCAACCGTGTGTGTCTCGGTGACTGGCGGTTTCGAAGCCGGGAACGCTTATGTTCGTCGTGTGAGTAGCGTGTCGTATGCCCGAGCACTGTCCACACTGTGGCGATCCCATCACCTCGTTTCGGCGGCACCCCGAGGGAGAGCGTGCCGAGGAGGTCTGGAGATGTGCTGACTGCGACGAGGAGTGGCGCCACCCTGAAGAGACCGTGTTGAACAAAGACCTCGATTTCAGCGCAACCGGCACGCAGATTTCGCGCCGCGAATCCGATTCCGACTCCGGCTGGTGACGATCGATACGGTGACTTGGCGGTGCTATCCACCCGGAACTATCGAACCAATCCGGTGCCGTTTTTGAATCAAACGATGGTAAGAAAAGATATTTACATAGCAGAGCCGAGCGGGTGACCATGACAACAGGAGTGTGGCTTGTGGGGGCAAGAGGAAATGTCGGAAGCACAGCGATCACTGGGGCGCGAGCCATCGCGAACGGCGTCAGCGATACGACAGGGATGGTAACGGCTCGCGAGCCGGTCGCGTCGCTCGCGCTGCCCGATGTCGAGGATCTGGTCTTCGGCGGCCACGACATCCGGAGCCAGAGCATCGAACAGACCGTCGAGGAATCGCATGAGGCTGGTGGCGTCCCCGACCGCGACACACTTGAGGCGGTGCGTGAAGACCTCCGTGAGATCGATACCCGAGTGAACATCGGGACCGCACGACGATGTGGTGCGGCGGTCGAAGCGCTCTCCGACGGCGAACTCGTTGAGGACGGAACCGTTCGGGACGTTATCGACGAGATCCGTTCGGACTACACGGCGTTCGTTGACGAACACGATATTGACCGACTTGTCGTCGTGAACGTCGCGTCCACGGAGCCGCCGATGGAACACCCGGAGGAGTACGAGACGCTTGAGGCGTTCGAGGCGGCGGTCGAGGCGGACGACGAGAACCTCCCCGCGAGCACCCTCTACGCCTATGCCGCGCTAGTGGACGGGCACCCGCACGTCAACTTCACGCCGAGCACCGGGACGTCGCTTGGCGGCCTCGCGGAGCTTGCGGACCGAGAGAACGTTCCACACACCGGACGGGACGGGAAGACTGGAGAGACGCTTCTAAAGTCCGCGCTCGCACC
>CAYRWH010000013.1:0-18965 GCA_964427935.1 uncultured Halobellus sp.
GACTGCCCGGCCTGTGGTCGGGAACCCCACGGCTTCAGCCGTGGGAGGATGTCAGCTCCGTGGTGTCCTTCGAGGAGACGGAGTCGGTGTCGTCGGCCGGCGTACTCATATCAGTTCTTTATCCGAGAGGTACATAACACGATTGCCCCACGACCGTTTACCGGGGGACCGGGCGGGTTCGAAGCAGGGAGCGAGAGGTGAGCGAGCACGGCGAGCGAACGGAAGCGACCGCGGTTCGAACCGCCCTCAGGTACAGTTCTGTGACTCACTTCGTTCGTCCCAGAAATGGGCTCGGGCGGGTTCGAACCGCCGACCTCAGCCTTGTAAAGGCCGCGTCATAACCAGCTAGACCACGAGCCCTCACCATGAGCCAGCCACCGCGAGCGGAAAACGATTTCTTTCTGTATCGCCAGTATCTCATGTGAACCGACGCCGCCTCGCTCTCCTCGCCGGCCTCCTCGTCGTCCTCGGCGTCGCCCTTGTCGCCGCCCTCAGTACGGCTCCCGCACTGTTTATCACCGGCTACGAGACAACCACGGTGGAGGCCGTCGACGGTGACACCGGCGCAAGCCTCGCCAGCGTGGACGCCCGTATCGCCGACGACACGCTCAAACGCTACGTCGGGCTGTCAGCGACGGACGAACTCGACGACGACGAGGGAATGCTGTTCGTCCACGACGAGCCGGGCGAGTACGGCTACGTGATGCGGAACATGGCGTTCGCGATCGACATCCTGTTCGTCGCGCCCGACGGGGAGGTGACCCGGATACACGAGGCCGAACCCGAGTCGCGCCCGCTGACGACGTACGAGGGAGAGGGCCAGTACGTCCTCGAAGTCCCGGTGGGCTGGAGCGAGCGCCACGGGATTGAGCCGGGCGACCGCATCGTCTTCGACCTCCCGTGAGGCTCGCAACCGCTCCGAATGCGTCCGAATCTCGGGTAACGACGACGAAACCCTTTCACGCCTTCCTTCCGTCCCGTCGAGCATGACCGGTCTCCTCCGACGTGTCGCGTGGAACCTGCGACACCGTTGGCGGCGGGTGTTCGGGCTGCTCGTCGTCGGCGTCGGCGTTCTTGCGCCGTTTCTCACCGGACTCTGGTGGAGTCTCCCACTCGTCTGGTTTCTCGGGCTCTTCGTCGTCCTCCCCGTGCTCCACACGCTCGCGAAACCCGTTCCTGCGGAGGGCGGCGAGGAGAACGATCGCGAGCGAAGCGGCGACCCTGCGCTCGACGCGCTTCGCGAGCGCTACGCCCGCGGTGACATCGACGAGGACGAGTTCGAACGTCGGCTCGACCGCCTGCTGGAGACCGAGGACGCCGAGACAGTCGATCGCGACGGCGACGTGGCCGCTCGGGTCCGCGAGGGCCTCGAACGCGAAATCGATCGGATCCGGGAGTAGCGTGACTGTGTCACGGAGACGCTTGAGGCGAAACGAGTGCCGTTGACGAATGCTGCGCCCGCCCCGACCGACCGATTCTTGAGCGCGCGGGTCGGATACGACAGTAATGGACGGACCGCTGTGGATCGACGTACACGCACCGGATCTGGACGAGATCCGTCAGGACGACGCCCGAACGCGACTCGGACGGGCGATCGACGAGCCGATGAACCTCGTCGTTCAAGGGCCACCGGGTGTCGGGAAGACCGCGGCGACGCGGGCGCTCGCACGCGAATCACACGCTGCGCCCGAAAGCGACCTGATCGAGATCAACGTTGCCGACTTCTTTGGACGGACAAAAAAAGAGATTCGAACTGACCCTCGATTCGAGGGCTTCCTTGCCGGCAAGAGTCGGATGGCCAAACGCGACATGATCAACCACGTGCTCACGGAGTCGGCCGCCTACGCGCCGATGTCTGGGGAGTACAAAACCGTGCTGCTGGACAACGCCGAGGCGATCCGTGAGGACTTCCAGCAGGCGCTCCGTCGCGTGATGGAAAAACACCACCGAACCACCCAGTTCGTGATCGCCACTCGCCAACCCTCGAAGCTGATCGCGCCGATCCAGTCACGGTGTTTCCCGATCCAACTGCGCGCTCCGACGACCGACGAGACGATCGACGTGTTGGAGACGATCTGTGAGCGCGAGGACGTCGAGTACGACGCCGACGGGTTGGAGTTCGTCGCCAGCGCGGCCGGCGGAGACCTGCGGCGTGCGATCCTCTCCGCGCAGGCGACCGCGGTGGATGGTGAGGCAATCACCATGACGACGGCCTACGAGACGCTCGGCGATGTCGGCGACGACGATGAGATCCGCGAGGCCCTTGCGGCCGCTCAAGAAGGGAATCTGGCGGACGCACGCGGCATCTTCGACGATCTGCTCGACGAGAGAGGGTACGACGGCCCCGACCTGCTCCGGGAGACTCTGCGTGTTGCCCGCGCGGGATCGGCCTACGACGGCGATGACCTCGCCCGACTCCACAAGCTAGCCGGCGAGGCGGATCTCGATCTCACCGACGGACTCGACGACCGGCTTCATCTCACTCACCTGCTCGCTGCGTGGGCGGCCGGTCGAACCGACCTGCGTGCCGGCTTCCACGAGCCGGTGGAGGCCTGAAATGTCCCGAAACCCGCCACTAGCTCGATTGCTCCCGTTTCCGGTGGTCGATGAGGCATGGCGGTTGGCGCTCGTTCCCGCGCTCCTCGCGGCGGTCACGCTGCCGTTTGTCCCGCCTCTCGGTATCGCCGCGCTCGTGGTCTCCGTGGGAATACTCTGGTTTCACCGCGATCCGGAGCGGGAGCCACCGGAGCCGGAGGCTGCCGTCCTCGCCCCCGCTGACGGGACTGTGAGTGTCGTTCGCGAGGAGGGAACTCGCCTGCGGGTCGGCGTGTACATGAGCGCGACCGACGTCCACGTCAATCGCGCACCGATTGCGGGTGAGGTCCAAGCGGTCCGCCACCGTCCCGGCGCGAACCGGCCGGCGTTCGACAAGGAGTCCGAGCGCAACGAGCAGGTTGCGATCGACTTCGGCGAGTACGAACTACTCGTCATCGCCGGCTGGTTCGCCCGCCGGATTCACCCCGCCGTCGAGGCCGGCGACCGGATCGAGCGCGGTGACCGTGTCGGGCACGTCTCGTTCGGGTCACGCGCCGACGTGGTGTTGCCGACAGATGTCGACCGCGAGCACCTGCTCGTCGCCGAGGGCGACACGGTTCGTGCCGGCGAGACGATCATCGCCGAGCGGGAGTGAGTCTCTCGGACCGACGGCGACGAGATGGTATTTAAATACGGAACGAACGATAGCAACGGTGGTTTATAAATAAGCGGTGCGGTGGCGTGCCTCCGAGCGGCCGAGCGGCGCGAGGCCGCGAGGAGTCCGCGAGGGACGCGGTGAGCGCTCGGAGAGCGCGAACCGCGAGGCTGGGGAGGTGTGAGGTGCGGTGTGGTTGCGGGACGGGGGTGGGACTCAAAGGGGCAGTCGTCCGGGCGGTCGCAGGTGTTCACGAGAGCTCCGCTCTCGTGAGCCAGTCAGAACGCGGCGCATTCTGATGATGACGCAAGCAGCGTGGCGCTCCGCGCCACGGGCAGCCGGCGGCTCCGCCGCCGGCGACACCGCAACGAGGGAGCTTGTGACCGAGAGAGGACCGCAGCGAGCGTGTGCCGCCCGCACGGCTGGGGCTTTGGAGGCGTTAACCGTCGATCCGCCAACAACGACTTATAAGCGGGCGGCTGGGGCTTTGTAAGTCCCAACCGATCCGCCAGCAACACCGCTCGCTCACTTATAAGGAACCACGGTCCTTATCCATGAGACCGGTATCGACACCGCCCTCACACGGGATTCGCGCCGGGCATAGCGTTTTGTGTGCTCGCGGTGATGGTTCGACCGCATGTCCGAGGAGACGATTCACGAATCCGAGGGGTCCAGAACCCGACAAGCGCTCGCCACCTACTTCAGCCGGATCGCGAAGGCGTTCCGCCGCGGGGAGCCCGCCCCGGTCGACGATGCCGGCACAGTGACGGTCGACCCCGGCGCAGAATCCGAGTTTGAGGTGGAAGTGGAACGCGAGGACGGGACGGTGAGTCTTGAGTTGGAACTCGAATTCGACGAGGAAGCGGGTGCGGTCGACACGGATGCCGCCGCGAGCAAGGCCACATTCCAGCTGTACGAGGACGCGGAGGAGAAGTGGCGCTGGCGGCTGCTTCACTACAACGGCAACATCATCTCAGACTGGAGCGAAGGATACACCGACAAACGCGACGCACAGAACGGTCTCGACAGCGTCAAATCGAACGCCCCCGGCGCGCACGTTGTCGACACTGAAAAAGGCGAAGAGGCCCCGGATGAGGGCGGTAGCGACGCGACCTTCGAACTGTTCAAAGACGCAGAAGGGAAGTGGCGCTGGCGGCTGCTCCACGACAACGGCAACATCATCGCTGACGGCGGACAGGGGTACGCCTCGAAACGAAACGCCACCGGCGGCCTCAAAAGCGTCAAATCGAACGCGCCTGGTGCGCTCGTCGAGGAAACGGAGTCGTAGCGCCGACCGCCCTGTCTGCGGCACGGACCGCACCGCTTATTCGCCGTCCCTCACTATCACGGAGCGGACATGGACGCGCTCCACGCGAAGTACCCGTTCTTTGAGGCGGCTCGCGGTGCCGTTGCCGACGCGTCGGCATCGCTCCCGACGCTCGTCGCCGAGGATGACCCCGCCGTGGAACGGGCTCGCGAGCGCGTCGAACGCGCGCTGTTAGAGGGAACAGCCGAACCCGAAGACGGCACATTCGACGGGTCAGAGTCGCGCGATGCGGCCCGCGCGGAGCTGCTCTCGTACCCCATCGCGCGGATCCTCGTGTCGCTTTTGGACTCTCAGCCCGCCATCGAAAAGTACGCGGCCGCGGAAGCCGCGACCGCGCTTGAGCGGATCCGGGCCGACCTCGAAACCGACGACACGCTCCGGTCGACGTCGAGGCCGACAGTCGGTCTCGATGCGGTCCTTGCGGAGTTCGATCTGGCGACTGCCGTCCGCGCCGAGCCCATCCGCGGCGACCGGGATCCGACACACTACTGGATCGACGTGGGTGCGTACCTCCGGCTCACTTCGCCGTCGTGGGGGGAGTCGTGGCGGCTCGTCAACCGTGCGCTGTCGGACGGGGCGGTCCGGGTCTCCCGTGAAGAGTTGTTGGAGGCGCTGGGGGCAGCCGTCGAGGCGCGCGTTCGGGACGGGCTTCCCTTTGATCTGGAGGCTGGCGAGGGGATCGCAGCGGATCTGGAGTCTCGTGTTGCGGAGCTGAAGCGGCTGCTCTCCGAGCGGAGCTACGCGGCCCCCGTCGACGTCGTCGCGCCCGCGCTGTTCCCGCCGTGTATGACAAACCTGATCGAGAAGGCCGAGCGCGACGTGGCGTTGTCCCCGCCCGAGTCGTTCGCCTTGATGGCGTTTCTCGTTGGCATTGGAATGACGCCCGACGAAGTCGTCGCGTTCTGTGCGGACACGAGTCTGGACGCCGAGGGGATCCGGTATCAGACTGAGTACCTTCACGACGACCGCGGCAGCCAATACCCGCCACCGACCTGTGAGACCCTTGCCAACTACGGCATCTGCCACAACGAGGATGACCACATGCGCGTGGCCGCCGATCCGCTCTCGTACTACGAGACGCGCGTCGAGGAAGCGGACGAGATTACCGACTGGCGGGAGCAGCACGGAACGGACACGACGGAGGATACCGACGGAGCCGACGCGACTGTCGGTGACGAGCCCGAAATCGTCGAGGAGTGAGGGAGTCGGATAAAACGCAGAGCCGAACCGAAACGCAGGCGCAAGGGTGGGTTCGTGGACGACGGATGAACGCCGCCTACTCCGACTCCGCCGCGTCTTCGGTGCGCATGAGGTACAGTCCAACGAGCGCCATCAGAAGGACAAACCCGGTGAGAAGCCCGATCAACGCGAGCGCACCGTCTTCCGGGAGCGTGTCTCCCTCGAAGGTGACGCCGATGGCAACTAGCCCGGCGAGGAAGACCGCCGCCGCACCCATGGAGACGACGATCTGTCGACGAAGCTCCGCATCGATTTCCATACTCCCGGCTTTCCGTCGGCACTAAAAAAGGACTTCGATGGCACCGCCGGCGACGACGCGAGTCGACTTGGTCCGGAGCCACCGGCTTTATTTTGTTTACGAAGCGCGGTAACTTCGACGAACGGGCCGTGCCCGAGAGTTTAACCGGGTGACGGGCGTTTTCCGGAGCGAGACAAACAAAAGCACGGATGACGAGCCAGAAAGAGCCGCGCGCATCGGCCGGGTGTAGCCAACTCCGTACCGACGGGTCCGGTTCCGACGGTAGCGAGACAGGGGAGGACCGCTCGACGCGAGCGCGACGCGAACCGATGACGGTACACCCTCTCCGAGACCGACGATACCTCGTTGACACCGCAGGCGGCACGTACGTTGTCGCCCTCGACGCCGGGACCTGCTCGTGTCCCGACCACGAACTGTCTGGAGCGCGGTGTAAGCACCTCCGTCGAGTCGCCATGTCCGTGACCGATGGGGAGCTTCCGGCACCGGACGAGCGCGTCGGCGCGTGCGCGGTCTGTGGCGTCGAAACGTTCGTTCCGCTGACCGCTGCCGGACCGCAACTGTGTACACGACACGACTTCGCCCGCGGCGATGCCGTCCGTGACCGCGAAACGGGGACGCTGCTCGTCGTCACCGGCGTCACGGATCGGCGGGCCGACGAGTACCAGACGGACGAGCGACGCCCAGTCGACGAGTATCCTACGAACGCGGCGTACGGTGCTCACGAACCCGTTGTCGAGGCGGTCTACGTGGAGTCGCTGACACCGACACACGGTATCGACGATGCGAGACGATACGGGTTTCCCGCCTCGCGACTGGTCCCAGCCGAGACGCCGGCCTCTACAACGGGCGATCAGAGCGCCTGAAAGTCGTCGTGGCCACAACGTGCTCGCCTCGGACAGGGCGTCACTCTTAGATGACCACTTCAGAGCACGTCAAGCGCGTCCTCGACCGGCATGTGGCCGTCACGGACCGACTCCAGTATCTCTCGACGCTCCTCGTCCGGGTCGGTCCCGACCTCGTCGAGCGTCACCTTTTCCGTCTCACCGACGAATTCGGGGAAGTCGATTCCGTCCGCGAGTGCGGTCTCCTTTTTAACCCGGTAGGAACCGGCGTCGGTCGTGTACAGGTCACCGGGATGGAAAAAGTACCAGTCCTCGCGGTCGAATCGAACCGCAATTCGCGCCTTTGCGCCGAAATTCCGCGCGAAGAACAGCAGCGCCTCGACTTCCTCACCCGTGAGGTAAATGGGGTCGCCCGCGCTTGATTTCGCCTCGATGGCGTAAAACGTCTCGCCGTCGCCCGCGAGCACGTCTGGTAGCTCTCGCTCCGTTGCCGCGCCGCTGGCTGGCGCACGCATCACCGCGAATCCCGCTTCGTCTAACGCGTTGACGAGTTCGCGCTCGCGGCGATCTCCCTTTCGGTTAGCGGACACCGTCGTCGTCACCCGGATTCGTCACGACTCCCCCTACCCACGAGAGAAGTAAAAGGGCCGGGGTCGGCGACGAGGGCGGCGGGTCGACGGCAAGAATGACGGGCCGGCGACGACCACTTGAACGCGGTCGCTAAGTGGGTGAAATATCGAAGAAAGAAACGGGTCCGACGCCAGCGGCGACGGACGGCGTTCCGTGTTAGTTGCGGACGAGGTTCGTCGCGCGGGGTCCCTTGGGGGATGATTCGATGTCGAACTCGACTTCCTGGCCCTCTTCGAGGTCCGGACCGCCGACGTCTTCCATGTGGAAGAACACGTCCTCGTCGTCGTCTAAGTCGCCGTCGTCCGTCGAAATGAAACCGTAGCCGCCAGTGTCGTTGAAGAAGTCAACCTTGCCTGTCGCCATTACGAATACACGTAGGCCCGTGGCAGGGATAACGCTTCCGAGAGTCGAGTTACCACGACTCCCGTCCGGAGGAGTACGACCGATACCGCGATCCGAACGACGGACGGTCATCCGGGAGACAACTATATACCATGTGAACTACTCACACCACTCGGACCGTTATGAAACCATGCCACCGCTGTCAGTCGGTCATCGACGAGTACATCCTGGACAAAGAACTCGAACCCCTGCGTGACCTCACTGTCGACGACTTCAACGTCTGTGCGGACTGCGTCACCGTGGTCGCGGACGCGTGCGTCGAGTGTGGCGGTGCGGTATACGTTCCGCCGGGCGACACCCGGGCACCCGACTTCTGCCCGGCGTGTCGTGCCGACCGGATCGAGCGAACGGGACGGGACCCGGGATGGAACCGGGACTCGATGTCGACCTGATCGGGCCCGGTTTCCGACCCCGGGACCCGATCTGACCGGGGCCGTTTCTTGTCGGCGTTCGTGGAATCGAACTCAGAACTTTTCTAACAGCGTTCCGTAGAACTCGCTCTCACGACCCTCGGCGAGTTTCTCGACGATGAGTTCCGGCGTCGACCGAGCGAGATGCCCCTTTCGCGGCGAGCGGTTCACCCGCAACTCCCCGTCGACGAGCCCTTCAGCCTCTATCCCGTCGACGGCGACATCGAAGTCCGCGGCGGCGCTGATCTCGCGGGCAAGATGAGAGACGAACACCGCGGTTGCGTCCTGTTCGGCCAGCGCCTCCAAGATTCCGGCAATGATCTTCGCGGACGCGCCAGGCTCCGTGATAGACTCCAACTCGTCGACGAGAACGAGCCGCCCAGATGCCCCCTCGACGAGGTCGCCGAAGTCTCGAAGGGTCGCCTCGAACGCACCGGCGTCGAGCGTCCCCTGCGATTTGGCGTAGTAATGGACCTCCTCGAAGCGCTCGACGGTCGCTGACGCCGCCGGTACCGGCAGCCCCATCTGCGCGAGCACGACGACCAAGGCAACCAGATCGAGCGTCGAGGTCTTCCCGCCGGAGTTTACCCCCGAGAGCAGCGTCGCGCCCGACACCGCGTAGTCGACGGGCTCGACGTCCGCGAAGTCGACGTCGAGCAGCGGGGAGCGACCCTCCTCGATCCGGAAGCCGACGTCGCCGCCGCCCCCTCGGCGGTCGCCCGGGCCGATCACCTCGGGCAGCACGCAGTCGAAGTCGCGGGCGAACCGGGCGATGGCGAGCTCTACGTCCAGCTCGAGGGCGTCGCGGACCAAGCGCTCCACCGGCTCTCGGAGGTCTCCGAGGTCGTCCGCAAGGTCGGCTTTGAGGCGTGCGGCTCGGCGGTCACGCGCGGTGGAAAGCTCGGTTTCGAGCCGTGAAACGGCAGTTTCGTCGTGATCGACGGGAAAAGTCGGGTCGTCGCCGAAGACGCCGTCGGCAAGCGCCGCTTCCTCGGGCTCCAACCTGAGCGCGTCCACGAGGTGGTCGCGAGCGCTCGCCATCGCGGCGTCGTACTCGTCGGCCAGCTCGCGGTCCAGAAGCGAGTCGACGCGCGCGCCCTGCTCGACCAGCGAGAGGAAGTCAGTCCCTTCGATGGTGACATCGCGCTCGCGAATCGCCTCGCGAAGCCGGTCATCGGCAACCGATTCCGCCGTCGACACCGCGGCATCAAGGTCGTCGACGGCGTCGGTGAGCCGCGCAAGCTCCGCATCGCCCACGATCGTTCCGTCGTCGTCCAGCCGCGAGAGCGCGTCTCGGAGGCGGTCGAGGTCCGCGGCGGGATCGAGGTCGCTCGCCTCGTGGACCGCAATCGCCGCCTCCAGTCTGTCGCGGTTTTCCGCGAAGAAGGCGAGCAGCCGCTCTGGGACGGTCTCGGCTGGCGTCTCCAACGCGTCAGGGCGCACATGGACATCGCCCTCGACATCCATCCCCGCGAACTGCTCGTCGAGGACGATCACCGTTGCGTACGACCGCGCGAGTTCGGCGATGTCTCGGGTTCCTTCGACGGTTTCAACCGAGAGCTCGGGAACTGCGGCCTCCGCCTCCGCGTATCGTTCGGCGTCGGCAGTCGCGAGACATCGGTCTCGAACGCGGACGGGGTCGGGGTCCGTGAGCGGTTCGACGCCTGCGAGCGCGTCGAGGACTGCTGGATCCGGGTCGCGTTCCATTGCGGCCGCGGCGAACGACTGCGCCTCGGCGATCCGCGAACCCGAGCTGCTCGGATAGAACGTCTCCAAGCGCTTTTTAGCGTAGTCAGTAACCGCCCGTTCCTTGAGCAGGCCGAGCGCGTCACGATACACCTCTCGGGAGCGATCGGTCGCCAGCACGCGGCCGGAATCGTCGTGTCGTCGCCGGATCGCGCCACGGGCGACCCGGGCCGCCCGCGCTTCGTTCACGCCGGGCGCGCGGGCGATGGCGGCGACGTCGCCGGACTCGACGGTCCCCTCGGGATCGTCGAGCGCGCGCAGCGCTTGCGCCGTCTTCTCACCGACGCCGGGGATCGCCTCCAACTCCATTCGTGCGTCGATATCGCGGCAACGCGCAAAAGGATAGGGGTCGCGGACGTACTGCTACGCCGACGCGCTTTTTCCCGCCGACGCCGAACGCGACGTATGAATCAGGACGCTCCCGCGACCGGGGATGGGCTCACGGTCGGTGGGGCCGGTAGTACTGGGGAGGGCGCAAGCCTCGACCCTGACACCGCAGCGAAGGCACGGGCGGTTCGGGAGACGTTGGCCGACAGCGAGGGCGTGTTGGTCGCCTTCTCTGGCGGCGTCGACTCGTCGGTGGTCGCTGCGCTCGCACACGACGCCCTCGGGGACGACGCGGTGGCGTGTACGGCCCGCAGCGAAACGCTTCCGGCCGCGGAACTCGACGACGCCCGCCGAGTTGCCGAGGAGATTGGAATCCGCCACGACACGGTGACGTTTTCGGAACTCGACGATCCCGATTTCGTCGCCAACGACGGGGATCGGTGTTACCACTGCCGGACGATGCGGCTCGGACGAATGTACGACCGGGCCCACGAACTCGGGATCGGCACCGTCTGTGACGGGACGAACGCGGACGACCCGGGCGAGGGTCATCGGCCGGGGCTCCGTGCTGTCGAAGAGCTGAACGTCGTCTCGCCGCTGTTGGATGCCGGTATCACGAAGTCGGAAGTCCGGCGTATCGCCGAGGCGTACGGTCTCTCGGTCGCGGACAAGCCGTCGATGGCGTGTCTTTCCTCTCGGATCCCGACCGGACTGGAAGTGACCGAGGCGCGACTCTCGCGGGTAGAGAAGGCGGAGCGGCTCCTTCGTGAGTGGGGGTTCGAGGGATTCCGCGTCCGCGACCACGATGGGCTGGCACGCGTCGAAATCGCGCCCGACGAACTGCCACGGGCACTTGACCCGGCCTTTGCGGACGCAGTCCACGAACACCTGACGGATCTCGGCTTCGAGTACGTCACGCTCGACATGGCCGGCTACCGAACCGGAAGCGTGAGTCCGGGTGGGGAGACAGCGAACGAGGAGTCGGGCGACGGAGTCGCGACGAACGAAAATCCAGACGGGAGAAGCGAGACGAACGAGAAGTCGGCGGACGTGGAACCGAACGACGGCCTCGACTTGGGGCGGCAGTATCCCCGCTGAAACTGCCGTTATCAACCGAGAGAACCCGGTATGAACGCTTATATACTGTTTGTAACAAGTTCAACGCATGAGCGAAGGCCAGACGCTTGCGATCATTGCGGGCGGCGTCGGCGGAACTGTCGGAGCCTTCGTCGGCGTGTCGATCGGCGGCGACCCGCTGACGGTGACGCTGACCACGCTGGTCGTCGCGCTGCTCGTCGGTGGCGGGGTCGTCGCGAGCGCGGTCATCGCGGGCGATGTCGACTTTTTAGCAGACGCGGACGCCGAGTGAGGGTCAGTTACGGAGATCGGCCCGTTGATCCGACCGAAACGCTCTCACAGCTCCCGGCCTACCCCTAAGCGTGGCTGATACGAATCCGTCAGCGGACACGGACGGCGAGCGATCGCAGGTAGCGGTCACGATATACACTCGTGAAGACTGTTCGCTGTGTGTCGTCGCCCGCGAGACGATCGAACGCGTCGCGGCCGACCTCGGCGTTACGATCGATCTCGACCTCGTCGATGTCGACACGGACCCTGAACTGGCCGAGGAGTACGGCGAGCGCGTCCCGTACGTATTGATCGACGACCACCCGGCATTTAAATACGAGATCGACGAGCGAGAGCTTCGGCTGAAGCTGCTGGCAGCATCGTGACTCCAGCCCCACGCCGGGGGACGGAGATCGATTTACCACTGGTTCAAAGAAAGAATTTAAACATCGTAGGTAGTAGCCTATCTATGTCGATTGAACGGACGTCCACCGGTGTTCCCGGTCTGGACGAGATCCTCAACGGCGGGCTCATTCGTGGCCGGAACGTACTCGTTCGAGGCTCGCCTGGCTCGGGGAAGACCATCTTTGGCCTCCATTTCCTTTCGGCTGGGATCGACGCCGGAGAGTCGGCTCTGTACGTCAACATGGGTGAGCCACAGTCGTACGTCGAGGAGACAGCCGACGCGTTCGGACTGAACGCCGACCGGATACGGTTTCACAACCTTTCACCGACCCAAGAGCAGTTCTCGGAGCGAAACTCCTACAGCGTCTTCGAGTCGTCCGAGGTCGAACAGCCGAGTTTCATTGCGACGTTACGGGAGACAGTTGACGAACTCGAACCCGACCGTGTGCTGCTCGATCCGATCACGGAGTTCCGGTATCTTACCGCCGACGAACGACAGTTTCGCTCAGGAATACTCGGGCTTCTCGACTACCTCAAGGACCTAGACGCGACGGTGATGCTCACCTCACAGGCCGGCGGCTCGGTCACTGACGACGACCTTCAGTTTCTCGTCGACGCCGTGGTTTCGCTCGACGTGACACCGGAGAGCAGAGCGGTCTCCGTCTCGAAGTTCCGCGGGTCGTCATTTCGACGCGGAACGCATTTCTACGACATCACCGACGAGGGACTGACAGTCTGGCCGACGCTCGTCCCCGATGAACAGGAGCGGGAGATAGAGCCGGGGACACTCTCTTCGGGAGTCACGGAGCTCGACGAGCTGCTTCACGGCGGGTTAGACCACGGAACAGTGACGATACTCAGCGGTCCGACAGGCGTTGGCAAAACCACGACCGGCCTCCAGTTTCTCACACAGGCGGCGGTCAACGGCAAACAGGCCACGTTGTTCCAGTTCGAAGAGGCGGAGCGAACTATCCGCAAGCGGGCAGATGCTATCGGCCTGCCGCTACAGGACGCGCTGGACAGCGGCGCGATGTCGATAGTAGAGATCCCTCCCGAGGCGTACACCATCGGAGAGTTCGAGCAGTTCGTCCGCGAGACCGTTGAATCGGGAACCGAGGTTGTGATGATCGACGGGTCACAGGGGTTCCAAGAGAACCTCCGAGGGCTTGACGACACGACTGGGGCCCTATTACGGGTCGGCCGGTACCTGCGCGCAGCCGGCGTTTCCACGATACTCGTGAATGAGGTCCACAACATCACCGGAGAGTTCCACGCGACCGAAGAACGGACGAGCAATCTCGCGGACAACATCGTGTTCCTGCGTCACGTTGAGTACCGTGGCGAGCTACGGAAGGTTATCGGGACGCTCAAGATGCGGACGAGTGACTTCGAACGCGGCCTTCGCGAACTCGAAATCACGGGAGAGGGAATCCGTGTCGGAGAGCCGCTTTCACAGCTTCGTGGCATCCTCACCGGAACGCCGGACTGGACCGACGGCGACGCCGGTAGCGGAGACGCCGAGCAGGACCGGTCGTAATCCCACGTCAAAGTACTCGAACAATGGTCACGACAATACAACTGAACCCTGACCCCATACCTGTCGAATGCGTGGCGCGAGACGGCTATCTGGACGTGCGTCGTTCGGGGAGAAGACCGGCCAGCGCTTCCGGCGAAGTGGACCGATGTAGAATACTACTGGGCGTCGGACGGATAGAGAGACAGCATCCGAAGGGTGCGAGGTGACCGAGCGATGATTGATCTATCCCTCATGGACGAACCGGAAGACATCGGAATCGAAGCGCCGTCGTTGCGTCCGCTGCTCTCCGACGAGGGGAACCAGCGCCTCGTGAGAGAGTGGATCGAAAGACACGACCGGTACACACTGGCTGACCCGAACCAGCCGATCGAAACGGCAACGTTCGACTGCTGTATCCTCGACGGGGAGATGCTACGAACCCATGCTGAAACGCTTCGTACCCGCAAACGCGAGGCAGACCCGGTTCTGCTGCCGTGTCTCTTGCTCGTGCCCGAGGCGGATCTGTCGCTTATCGAAACTGACCGTGGAGAGATAGCTGACAGTGTTGTGTTCGAAACCGCCGATGAGGTGGTCTCGATGCCGATCAAAAAAGCCGAGTTGGAATGGCGAATCGGAGCGCTCGTTCGGCTCCGTGCCCAATCGCTGTGTCTCAAGGAGCGAACTGAGGCGCTGGAACTGTTCAAACGAGCCGTGGAGGCCTCGGGTCACGCGATCACGATGAACGACATGGATGGAACGATACGGTACGCAAATCCCGCGTTCGAATCCGTCACGGGCTACGATCGAGACGACGTTATCGGCGAATCCGCCGACCTGCTTACCCCCGATGAGTCGAGTACTGGCTACGGCGAGGAGCTTTGGGACACGCTCGCCGCCGGTAACACGTGGCGCCAAGAGACCACCAACGAACGCCGCGACGGCTCACAGTACGTCGCCGATCAAACGATCGCGCCTATCATCGAGGACGGCGAGCCGAAAGCGTTCGTCGCCGTCCAGAACGACATCACCGAGCGAAAACAGCTCGAAGGCCGGCTCTCGGTGTACCGCGACATCATCGAACGGCTCGATGACCCGATCATGGTCCAAACCCGCGACGGAGGATTTCGGCTCGTCAACGACGCCCTCTGCTCGTTTGCCGGCCTTTCTAGAGACGAGCTGCTGAATGCCAACGAGTACGCGTTCATGGACCCCGAGACGGCGACGACGATCGCCAAACGGAAACAAGAGGTGATGGAGACGGAGGAACCGGTGAAGTACAGCGTCGAACCGACCTTCGAGCACAGCGACAAGGAAGCGATCTTCTATACGACTCGGTACCCGTACTACGAGGACGGTGACCTCGCCGGTACGTTTGCGATCTGTCGGGACGTAACGGATCTCGAGGAGCGAACCCGTCAACTCAACGTGTTCGATAACGTTCTTCGGCACAACATCCGAAACGATCTGAACGTGATTCATGGTCGCGCAACACAGCTTAGTGAGGATCTCGAGGGCGAGCCCGGCCAGCTCGCCGACGTTATCGTCAACCGGGCGGAAGCACTGGTGACGACGAGCGAAAAGTCACGGGATATTACGAGTGTTCTCAACAGACGATACACGCCGAGTTCGATAGATCTCGGACAGATCGTCCAGCGTCTCACGACGGAGTTGAGCGAGGAGTGGCCCACTGCGCAGATCGACGTTACGGGTCCAGACCACCTCGTCGTGTCCGCGATTGACCCGATTGACGTTGCGATCGAGGAGCTGTTGACCAACGCCGTGATCCACAACGACAGCGACGATCCTCGTGTCCACGTCGAGCTCGCCGTCGACGGGTCGTGGGGTACCCTCACCGTCCGAGACAACGGACCGGGTATCTCGGAGTTCGACAGAGACGTTCTCGAATCCGGAACCGCCATCGAGACGCTCTCACATGGCAGTGGACTGGGTCTATGGGTTGTCTACTGGATGACCAAACGCTCCCGAGGAACGATCACCGTCACTACCCGAGAGCCGCGTGGTACCGAGATCACGATCCGACTCCCACTGGTACCTGACGAGCAACTCGATTCATCTGAGTAGAGTCCCGATCCATCTGAGTAGGCTCCCGCTCTATCTGCCGATGATGCGCCACCGGCGGCGCGTACTATATGTTCGATCGGGATGTGTACCGGTATATGACCGTATCACGCGCACCGGCGAATCCCGAGGTCCGCGAGTTCGAGGCGACCGTCAAACGCGTCGATGGTCAGGAAATAGTCCTCGAAGAGACGTACTTTTACCCCGCATCAGGCGGTCAACCGTCCGATCGGGGAACCATCGGAGGAACACTCCTCGAAGATGTTCGCGAGGCAGATGGCGAGGTTGTCCACGTCCTCGCAGACCCCGCCGATATCGACGTGGGGGAGACGGTTGCGTGTGTCGTTGACGACACATTTCGGACGTATTGCGCTCGCGCACACACCGCCTCACATGTCCTCTACGGCGCGGCGAGACGCATCTGTGAGGATCTTGGATACGCCGGATTCGACATTTCGCCGGAGAAGGTCCGTGTTGACCTGACGACCGCCGAGCCGCTCGACGACGACGACCTCGTCGAGCTCGAACGACTCTCGAACCGGGCGGTTTGGGAGTCCCGGGCGGTCTCGTGGGAGACATTCTCCGAGAGCGAGGCTCGGAACGTCGAGGGGATCGCGTTTAATACCAAGACCGAGGAGGGCGCAATGAGCGGGAGCGAGGAGGTTCGCGTCGTTACTGTCGAAAACTGGGATGTCGCCGCTTGCGGGGGAACACACGTCGCGAACACCGCGGAGATCGGCCCGATTGCGACTCTCGACCGATCGAACCCCGGCGAGGGCGTGACTCGCGTGGAGTTCGCGGTCGGCCCGACCGCCATCGACCGGACCGCCGCGGTTCATGCGGCCGCACTGGAGTCGGCAGCAGCACTCGATACCAACGTCGGCGATCTCCCAGACGCGGCGATGCGGCTCCGCGAGGAGGCCGATCAAGTAGCGTCCGATCTCCATGATGCCGAGCGAAAACTCCTCCGTGCGCGGCTTCGAGAACTCCCAACGACCGAGGTTGACGGAACTCGCTGGGCAGTTGGGACGGTTGCCGACTCCGAGCCAAACGATCTTCGGGAGCCGGCTGAGGCGACTCTGTCCAAGGATCCGGATAACGATGGCTGTGCTGCCATCGCGGCGGTTGGGACCGGTGATGCGCCGTTCGTCGTCGTCGCCACGACTCCTGAATCGGACGTTGACGCCGGGGAAACAGTCGACGCGGTGACCGAAGCGTTTGGTGGTGGGGGGGGTGGCGGTCCGACGTTTGCGCAGGGTGGTGGTCTCACCGCTGACTCCGACACTGTCGTTCAGTGGTTCCGCGAGAGGTGAGGGACGCGTCAGCCAGGCACGACTGATCGCTCACCTTTTTCCATGTGAGACCGAACGCCAGTACATGACTGGCGTACGTGTCGGGTCGGCGCTCACCGACGAACAGGCGGCGATACGCGACCTCGTCCACGAGTTCGCAGTTGAGGAGATCCGACCGATCGCTCGGGAAGCGGACGCCGAGGCGTCGTTCCCCGAGGAGGTCTGGGACGGGCTTGCGGAGTTGGGACTCACTGGACTCACGGTACCCGAAGAGTACGGCGGCTTCGACGCCGACGAAACGACCTATGCCGTCGTCAACGAAGAACTCGCGTACGGGACGCTCGCCGTCGCCACCGCGCTGTCGGTTCACTGTCTCGCAACATCCTGTCTCGCGGCGTTTGGCACCGACGCCCAGCAGGATCGGTGGCTCCCGGAGATGGTCGACGGTCGTCCCGTCGGCACTTTCTGTCTCTCCGAGCCACACGCCGGCTCGAATCCGGCGGCGATGTCGACGACCGCCGAATACGATTCGGACGCCGACGAGTACGTCCTCAACGGGGAAAAGCAGTGGATAACCAACGGGGCCCGCGGCGGAATCGCTATCGTCTTCGCGAAGACCGACGCCGATGACGCCGGCTCCATCACGCAGTTCCTTGTCCCGATGGACACGGGGGGGTTCTCTGTCGGTCCGAAAGAAGAGAAACTCGGGCTGCGAGCCTCCGATACGACCTCCGTTTCCTTCGACGACTGTCGGATCCCGGCCGAGAACCGACTCACCGAGGAAGGGAAGGGGCTCTCTGCGGCGTTCCGGATCCTCACCGGCGGGCGGATTGGCATCGCCGCACAGGCGGTGGGGCTCGCGCAGGCGGCGTTCGACGAGGCGAAAGCGTACGCCTTCGAGCGTGAGCAGTTCGACCGGCCGATCGGCGAGATACAGACGATTCGTCACAAGTTCGCGGAGATGGCGACCGACATCTCCGCCTCTCGGCTGCTCGTTCGCGAGGCGTGTCGGCAGGCGGAGGCGGGGGAGGACAACCGAGTGATGGCCTCGAAGGCGAAGTACACGGCGAGTGAAACTGCGATGTCCGTCACCAACGAGGCGATCCAGATCCACGGCGGCTACGGCTACGTCAGCGAGTTCGATGTCGAGCGACTCTACCGCGACGCGAAGATCACGGAGATATACGAGGGGACGACGGAGATCCAAAAGAAGATCATCGCCCGGGGCGTCCTCGGTGATGAATGACTGACTCGCCGCCCGAAATCGACTCGCATCCCGAAGCCGATTCGGTTTCCGACGCCGATCCCCCCACCGGAACCGATGATTTCGTCGGATTCGACGCCTTCGACGCGGCCGACGCGGTCGTGTACGACCTCGACGAGACGCTTCTCGAACTCCGCGTCGATTGGCAGCACGTCGCCGACGACGTCGCCGCGGCGTACGCCGAACACGCACTGATACCACCCACTGAGGACCTCTGGAAGCTGTTGGACGCCGCCGAGGAGTACGGGATCGGTGCGGAGGTGGAGGAAGCGATTGCGGCTCACGAGCGTGCGGGCGCGGCCGATTCTCGTCTGTTCCCGCTCGGGGAGCAACTTCTGTCGGGGGAAGACACCCGCCCCGCTGCGGTCTGTTCGCTCAACTGTGAGGCGGCCTGTCGGATCGCGCTTGAAACACACGGACTCGACGACACCATCGATGCGGTGATCGGCCGCGACTCCGTCGAGACTCACAAACCCGACCCGGAGCCGCTGCTCGCGGCGATAGACGCCATCGACGCCGACCCGGATAGAACCGTCTTCGTCGGCGACTCCGCGAGCGACGGGGTGACCGCGGAGCGTGCGGGCGTCACGTTCGTCTCGGTCGTCGACGCAATCGCCGGAAACGGTATCTAACTGATCGCGCTCTCTCGGGATTCGCGAGCAGCCACCTCACTGACATCCTCCCACGGCT
>CAYRWH010000014.1:0-18886 GCA_964427935.1 uncultured Halobellus sp.
GGGGCGTACTCGACGAGCGGCACCTCCCGCCCGACCGAGACGATCATGTAGTGGATCGGCGGCAGCGACTGGTGAAGCGTCGCCATCGTCGTCGCCCACGGCGAGTGCGTGTGAACGATCGCGCCGGGCCGGTCGTGTTTATAAATACCCGTGTGCATCGGCACCTCGCTCGACGGCGCCATCCGGCCAGCTAACCGCTCGCCGTCGAGTCCGACGACCGGAACGTCCACGGCGTCGAAGTCGTCGTAGGCGACCCCGGTTGGCGTCACTGCGACCGCGTCGCCGTCGCGAACGCTGAGGTTGCCTGTTCGCCCCGGGGTCAGATCGGCGAGCGCGGGTGCGTACTCGACGACCGCCTCGCGTGCGTCGGCCAACAGGCTCCGGTCGTCGTCGCTCATTGTGCCACCTCAATCACGTCCGTGAACTCGTCGAGCCGATACGTCGGGCGTTCTCTCGCGTGGAGTTCCTCGGCCGGCGGCGGGTCGCTGTCCGCAACGAACAGGGCGGTGTCCATCCCGACCGCGTTGCCTCCGGCGATGTCCGCCTCGACGTTGTCGCCGACCATGAGCGCCTCACTCGGACGAAGGTCGAGCGCCGAGAGCGCCGCAGTGAAGGGAATTGCGCTTGGCTTCTCACGGCCGACCTCCTCGGAAGTGACGAGTCGGTCGACGTGCTCGTCGACGCCAAGCCGAACGAGCTTCTCCAGTTGAACGTGCGTGGTGAGGTTGGTGACAACGGCGACGGCGACTCCTGCGTCTCGGAGAGCGGCGAGCGTCGAGGCGACGCCGTCACACCGGTTCATTTCCGCTATGTAGCCGTCCCAGTACGCCTCGCCCACCGCCAGTGCGGCCTCGGCGTCGTGTGTATCGGCGTGGATCCGGAGGGCACGCTTGAAATACAGGAACCGCTCGTGGGAGGCTGCGGTGCCACGAACCTCGCGTTTTGCCTCGCGACGTGCAGCTGCGTACACCTCATCGAACGTCGACCGATCCATCTCATAGCCGTGCTCCCGAAACGCCGCGAGCGCGGCCTGCTTCCCCGCCTCATTACAGGGCGCATACGGGTACAGGGTGTTGTCGAGGTCGAAACACACCGCCTCGTAGCTCATACTCCGCAACTCGGACGGGCGATAACTTAAGCGTGCTTCGACGAGACGTGTGCGTCGACTCCGCGTTGCCCCCGTTTTCCTCGACTACCCGGTTTTATATACGGTACCGCGGCCACTCTCGCCGTGACCTGATGACCGCCCCGGTCCGGACGAGACGGGTGTCCGGCGACCCGGCCGGGAACTGTGCCGATGCCGGCTGTTCGCTACCCCTTTCGAAGCGGCCGCGCCGGCCACGCGTTACTGCTCATTCATGGCTTCGCTGGCGATGTTTCGGCCGCGGGAGTTGAGTGTCACCTCTCGTCGGACTCGCACCTCCTCGACGACCTCCAGATCGATCAGGCGCTCGAACGTCTCCTCGACGACGTCGACATCGATCCCGAGGAACGCCGGTATCTCGAACGGCGACACGCCGGAGTAGAGTGCCATCAACACCTCCCTGTCACGGCTTGACAGGTCGACGTTGGTCGTGCTCCGCTCTTCTCCCTTGCGGAGCCACGACTCGACGAACCGCATCCGGTTCGGCTTTCCAGCGAGGTGGGTCTCGATACTCGTCCCCTCGTCGTCAGTGTGAGAGACCTCTATCACCGGTTTCTTTTCGCCGCTTACGGTCCGCTTCGCGGCGTCGAGCCCGCTGATATCGTCGAGGTCGAATTTCACGAACGCACCTCCTTCGAGCGCAGCGTTGAGGCCGTTTTCGTCGATCTTCACCCGAGCCTGCTCCCACTCGGTTTCTTGTACGACACCGCCCGCCACGGCCGGATGTTTCGCCATCACCGTCCGCTGGTCGATCAGCGCCCGGTACACGTCTCGCTCGAACGCCTCATGATCAGACGCGGCGACGAGCAGCACCTGCTCGCCCAGATCGAAGCTCACGTAGTTGGAAACCCGAGTGATCGACTGGTTGGCGTCGTGGCGGCCCCCGAGACCGTGGAGCTGTGAGAGCGGGATCGTTCGCTTTCCGTCGTTCCCGGCGAGTATCAGTCGCCGGTTCGACAACAGAACACGCCCCGGCGTCCACGAGACATCGTTGATCGTCCGCCCCTCTCGCACCGCGACGGCGAACCGCGCTTGCGTGTCAGCGATCTTCCGTTCGCTCTCGTTTCCCGACATCTACCCACCTCCCGCACGAAGGCTGGATACCGCGGAGAACACCCGCTTCCGAACCGCGGCACTCTCGTCGTCGGTCAACGCTTCCAGCCGGTTTAGCGTCTCTTGTCCGCCAACCGAGCCGAGCACGAACACGGCCTTCGCCCGGGCCGATTCGGGGTGTTCGGTACCGATCCGGCCGAGGAGTTTGTCCTCGACCACAGGGCCGCCGAGACTCTTCAGGCTCGTTGCCGCGAACTGTGCGGTCTGTGGGTCGTCGTCCGCGAGCGCGTCCGCGAGCGCCTCGACTGCCGGTGCTGAGTCAGGGTCTGCGACGCGCCCGAGGATCCACGCGGCGTTCCGTCGCTGTCGACGCTGTTGTCCCCGCGTGAGGATCTCGACCAACGGCTCGACAACCGTCTCGTCGTCAGCGGCCTTCAGCTCGGACACGACCTGATCACGGACCGCGTGGCTCTGTTCGGTCGGTACGTTCGAGAGCAGTTCGATAACGGAGTACACCGCGGCGTTCCTGACGATCGCGCTTTCGTCACCCAGTGCTCGTGCCAACGGCTCCACCGGCCTCGGGTTGTTCGCCTTCCCCAGCGCGCTCGCGGCGATCCGTCTTATCGACTCATCCGCGTCATCGAGCAGATCCAAGAGTGGTTCGAGCGCTCGGTCCGTTCCGACGTTTCCGAGCGCGTTTGCGGCCGCCCGTTTGACGCGTGGCTCGTCCTCCAGCCGCTCGATCAGCGCCGGGATCGTCCTCGGATCGGCGAACGTCCCACAGGCCTGACAGGCCCGGAGTCTGACTCGCGGGTCTGGGTCCGAGAGCGCGTCGACCACCGAGGGCACCGTACTCGGCTCGTTCAGTCGCTCTAGGGCGTTTGCCGCCGCGATTCGGAGCTCTGGCCGATCAGCCTCCAGCGCTCGCGCGAACTTCCGTGCGGTGACCCACTCGGCCTCGGAACCACCCCCACCGGTAAGCTCCGCGAGGAGCTGTTCGAGTGCCTCCTGTCCAATCGCATTGAGGGCGTCGACGGCGGCACCGCGCACCTGTGGGTCGTCGTCGTTTGCGGCCGCCCGCAGAAGGCCGTCGATAGTCGCTTGGTCGTCGGGCTCAGCCAGTTCGCCGAGCAGTTCGACCGCACGCTTTCTGATCGCGGCATTGTCGCTCCCCAGCGCGTCCCTGAGTCGTTCAACGTTCCCGTTCCGTGCGTGCTGATACAGCGACATCAGTTCCTCCGAAACACCCGCCGACGCTTGTCTATCGGTTCGTATCGGTCGCTCCGGTCCGGCGGCACACTTTCGGTCATCCCGACGATGAGGACCCCACCGTCATCCAGCGACGCTTCGAGGGTATCGAACAGGCTTCCCTTGTGTCCGACATCGATATAGATGAGGAGGTTCCGACACAATACCACGTCGAAGGGCCCGCGTGCCCCGTCGCTTATCAGGTCGTGGGTGTCGAACTCCACGAGCCGTCGTGGTGCCTCACGGACACGGAACGCGTCCTCGTCGCGGTCGACGTAGCGGTCCGGATCCGACAATGGCGCGAGTTCCTCGGCGATATCCGTCGTCCGCGTCGTGTGGTAGACGCCCTCCCGAGCGCTGTCGAGCGCCTCTTCGCTGATGTCCGTCCCGAGTATCTTGACTCGGCTCTCGTCGATATCGGGGTCGTCACACGCCAACATCGCCATCGAGTAGGGCTCTCGTCCGTCAGCACATGGAGCGGACCAGATGCGGACCCGCCGCTGCTCGTCGGTGAGGTCGGCCAGCACCTCGCGTAGCACCTCCCACATCTCTGGGTTCCGGAAAAACTCCGTTACGTTGATCGTGAGCGCGTCCATCAACGCCTCCCGTTCTTCGCTTTCTTCACGGAGCAGTCGCTCGTACTCCTCGTGTGAGTCCGTATCCCGTCGGCGCATCCGGGCGGATATCCGGCGGTCGAGGTACGACTCGTTGTAGTAGCCGGGCTCGAACGGGACGGAGTCGTCGATCTGGCGTAACACACCCTCGAAGGCGGCGTCACCGGTCATAGGCTCACCACGTCTAAGACGGCCACGACGTCGCCGTCGCCGAGGACGGCCGTTCCGCTAAGTCCCGGTGTTCCCGAAAGCGGTCCGTCGAGTGGTTTCACCACCACTTCTTCCTGGTCTAACACGCTGTCACAGTGGAGCGCGACCTGTCGCGTTTCCTCACGGATCCTGACGAGCATCCCCTCGTCGGTGCCGGTAGCAGCGCTCCCGTCGATGCCTGTGCCACTCTCGTCGATATCCGCGGCACTCTCGTCAATATCCGTCGTGGTGGGATCGGCGTCGCTCGATCCGCCGTCGGTTGCCGTAACCCCGGACTCTTCAGCGGTTTCCGCGGCCGCGTCCGGCGGTGCGGGGTCAACTCCGGCATCGAGTCGTTCGTTCAGCCGAACGACCGGATACAGATCGTCCTCGTGGCGAACAACCTCATCGCCGTGGACCGTCTCGACATCGTCCGCACGGGACACCTCTGCGATCGACTTTATCGGGATTCCGTACTCCGTTCCACCGACATCGACGAACATCACCTTGACGATGGCGACGGTGACCGGGAGTCGGAAGCGAACCGTCGTTCCCTCACCGGGTTCGCTATCGACGGACACTGAGCCGTCGAGGTCGCGGGCGGTCGTTCGAACGACATCCATTCCAACGCCCCGACCGGAGACATCAGTGACCTCCTCGGCCGTAGAGAGCCCCGGATGGAAGACCAGATCGTACACCTCGTCGTCGTCCATCGATTCGGCTGCCTCGCGGCTCTTGACACCCTCCTCGACTGCCTTCTCACGGAGTCGGTCCGGGTCGAGTCCTCCGCCGTCGTCCGCGACCTCGATGATCACGTTATCGCGCTCGCGCTCCGCGGTGAGCGTCACCTCCCCAGTCGGGTCTTTGCCGGCCGCCTCGCGTTCTGCGGGTGACTCGATCCCATGGTCGACCGCGTTTCGAAGCACGTGGACGAGCGGGTCGCGCATCTCCGTCAGGATCGTTCGGTCGAGTTCGACGTCGTCGCCCTCGATATCAAACCGGATCTGCTTGTCGAGGTCGCGCGCGATATCCCGCACGAGCCGCGGGAACGAGTCCGACACCTGTGAGAACGGAATGAGCCGCATGTCCATCGCGGTGTCCTGGAGACTCGACGCGAGTTTGTCGAGTTCGTCCAGCGTGTCCGACTCGACGCCCGCCTCCTCCAGCTCGCGACGGAGCTTGATCCGACTCGTCACGAGTTGTTCGACCAGCCCGTACAGCTCGTCGACCTGATCGACATCGACGCGGATCGACTTGATCTCCTCACGGTCATCTCCGCCGCTTCCACCCACATCCGACTCCGTCTCGTCCGACACGTCGTCTACGGTGGTAGCGTCATCCACACCAGCGTCGTCTGCGGCGGCAGTACCGTCTGCGGCGGCAGTACCGTCTGCGGCAGCCGCACTGTCGGCATCGTCGTTGTCCGCGGCGGTACTGTCGTCGTCCGCGGCGACAGTAGCATCATCCACGCCAGTGTCGTCCGCGGCGGCAGCGTCATCCATGCGGGCGTCGTCAGTAGTAGATCCGTCGTCCGCGGGAACGTTGGTGACGCTCACGGACTCGACTTGACTGAGTGCGTCGAGTCCCTCGGCAACGACATCGGGCGCTGCGTCGGCAATGTAGGCGTCGAACCCGTCGTCGAACTCCCCGTCCTCCAACGATTCAGTATTGGGATCGGTGACGAACCCCCCGAACTGGTTATCGATCGCCTGTGTGATGAGCGTCGCGTCGACGGCCGGCATCGCGCTGTCGCCGACCGTCACCGCCGCGTGAACGACATCGCCGTCGAGGTCGGCGGCAGCGTCCGGGAGGTCAGGGGCAGCATGGACCGCGGAGTCCCCATCGTCGACCGCCTCGGCGTCTTCGCCCCCCTCGGCGTTTTCGCCCTCCTCGGCGTTTTCGCCCTCCTCGGTGTCGACGCCGTCTGGATCGATCGTTCCGTGTTCCTCGACGGCGCGAAGGCGGGATTCGAGATCCGAGGGATCCGTCGAGACCTCGCCCGTGTCGGCAATCTCGTCGACCATCGACTCGACGGTGTCGACGCCCTCGAACAGCAGATCCATCAGTTCGGGCGTCACCTCCCGGTCGCCGGCTCGGACCGCATCGAGGAGGTCCTCTAACGCGTGGCCGAACGAGGAGACGTCCTCGTACCCCATCGCGGCGGCATTCCCTTTCAGCGTGTGAGCGACGCGGAACACGTCGTCCATCGCGGCGTCGTCCTCCGGGTCCGCCTCCAGCGCGAGCAGTGCGTTGTTGAGATCTGTGATTCCGTCTTCTGCCTCGGCGACGAACGCCGCGCGGTGTGAGTCCATTATGCCTCACCCCCGAGAATCGCCCCGGCGACATCGTCGAGGTCGTGGACCGCATCGACAGCGCCGGTCTCTGCCGCCCGCTTCGGCATTCCGTAGATGACACAGCTGTCCTCGCTTTGTGCTATCGTTCGCGCACCGGCGTCCGCCATCGCTCGGATCCCCGACGCCCCGTCTGAACCCATCCCTGTCAGAATGACGCCGACGAGCGGATCGTCGACCGTTTCGGCGGCGGACCGCATCGTCACGTCGACGGCTGGCGTCACGGAAGTCGAGTCATCGTCGACCAGTTTTACCCGTAACCGGCCCGCCCGATAGCTGCCGATCTCGAGGTGACTCCCACCGCGCGCAACGAGCGCCTCGCCCGCACCGATTCGGTCGCCGTCGGTCGCCTCTCGGACCTCGTACGCTGAGACACCGTCGAGCCGGTCGGCGAATCGGGACGTGAACGCTTCCGGCATGTGCTGAACGACGAGTACGCGGCAGTCACCTGTCGGGAGCGCGGCGAGGACACGTTCGACCGCGTTCGGTCCTCCGGTCGACGCACCGATAACCACGGTAACCGGGTCGTCGAGGTCGACGCTCCCGGTTCTCGACGTTTCGACCGCCTCCACTCGCTCGTCGTGACCGCTTGCTCCCTCCTGGGTCGCCGCGTCGAGGTCGGCGTCGGCGACCGATCGAACTGCCGCAACCAGCCGCTCCGCCTCTCGGGAGACGCCGGCGGATACCTCGCCGCCGGGTTTCGCAAAGAAATCGACCGCACCGCGTTCGAGTGCCTCGAACGTCACCTCCGCGCCGTCATCCGTGTGCGCGGACAGCATCAACACCGGCGTCGGCGTCTCGTCCATGATCCGCTCGACCGCTTCGAGCCCACCCATGCCAGGCATCTCAACGTCCATCGTCACCACGTCGGGACGGGTCTCCGCGACGACGCCGAGTGCTTCTTCACCGTTGCTCGCCTCACCTACGACGGTTACCCCGGCATCGTCGAGGAGATCGCTTATCAACCCGCGCATGAACGGCGAGTCGTCGACGACGACCACCCGGAGGGAACCCCCTCGTCCACCACGCCGATCCGTCGTCCTGCTCATGTCCATACCGCCGCCCAGAACCAGCATAAACCCACGGACCCAGTAATCACTGGTGATAATTCAGGGGACACGGTTATGAGTTGGATTCCCGGACCTCTGTGTATGGCAGCCATGGAGACGGACGCCGAACGCACGAAAGTACTGGAGTTCGGCCTCGGCGAGGGAACGTACTGTCTGGAGATCGGCGTCATCGACGAGATCGTCGACGCAGGGGATCTCACCCGGATCCCGAACTCGCCCGACCACGTCGAGGGCGTGATGGACCTCCGTGGTCGAACGACGACTATCGTCGACCCAAAGACGCTCTTTGGAATCGATGAAACCGGCCCCCGCGAGCGGATCGTCGTGTTCGACGACGACGAGCTCTCGGAGGGCGGAACCGTCGGCTGGATAGTCGACGAGGTGTTCCAAGTTCGGGACGTGACTCCCGACGATGTCGACGACGGAACTACGACCGACGACCCGGGACTCAACGGGATCGTCAAATCCGACGATCGGTTCGTCGTGTGGGTCGATCCGGATGTCGAGGCTGACGAGAGTGTTGGCACCGGAATCGACGGTAGTGACGCAAGTGTTGGCGATGCCGGCAGCGGCGGGGATGTCGCTGACGGCACGGACACCGACGACACCGCTGCCGGCAGATCGAAGTCGGTGTGAGAAGCGCTCCAATGGAGTTCTCACCGGTGAAAACCGGGCGACAACGTTTATTTATGGACCCGAGTTGATACGAGTATGCGCGCTTCTAGTGGGGTCCCCGGCTTCGACGATGTTGTCGACGGCGGGTTCCCGGCCGACCGGTTGTACGTGGTGAGCGGTCCGCCGGGAAGCGGAAAAACCACGTTCTGTTCACAGTTCGCCGCACAGGGCGCTCGAAACGGGGAAGACGTGTTATATGTCAGCATGCACGAAACGAAGGAGGGGATCAAACGCGACATGGGCGGGTACGACTTCGGGTTTGACCGGGCGTTAGAGACCGATCGGATCACCTTCCTCGACTCGTTTTCGGCCGACGGTCGGCGGTTCTTCGGACTGCCCGGGGAACGACGGGATCGATCCGGAGTCACGAACCGACTGACCGGCTTTATCAACTCCCGTGATATCGACCGGGTTGTTTTCGACTCGACGATGCTGTTGCGGTTTCTCCTTGACGACGACGAGGACACCATGATCCAGCTCCTCTCCTCAATCAAACGTGCCGACGCGACGACGCTTCTCATCTCTGAGATGACCGACCCTGACGCGTACTCGGAAGAACACTACCTCGCACACGGGGTCGTCTTCATGCACAACTACCTCGAAGACGACGGGATGCGTCGCGGACTACAGGTGTTGAAAATGCGTGGTGCGAACATCGACACGGACATACAGGACATCGAATTCACTGAGGGTGGGCTCCGTGTCGGTCCGGCAGCAACGGTGAGTCACTGATGTACGACCGAACCTTTGGCACGGACTGGACCGACGACACGCTAAATCGTGAGGAGGCGATAGACCGGGCGTTCGCACTCGGTGTCGCAGCCGGCTGTGGCAGCGAACGCCCGGCTGAACTCGACCGTGTCCTTGAGGCGTTCCCGAGTACGTACGATCAGAGCATCGTTGAACTCGCCTACGATGAAGGGCGAACGAAGGCCCTTGAGGCACCGGCGGAGGACCCCGAACGCGTCTGGAAGCGACTTGTCGACGACACCGGGACGCCTCGGCAAGCGCCGGTTCCCGCCGCGCTCCCCGGAGCCATCAACGAACTGACTCTCATGGATCGACCGCGAACGGGTGCCCCGTCGTCGCTTGAGCTCCCATCATTCCTTCGAAAGTGATCGCTCGGAAGGGTTTTACACGGGTCGGACCGAAAGGTGACGTATGAGCGTGCTTCCCGACGCTGTTCTCGATGCCGACAGCGTGCTCATAAGTGGTCCCCCGATGAGTGGGAAGTACGACCTGTTCAACCGGCTGCTGTCGGACTGGTCGAATGCCCCTGTCGTTGTTTCGACCGGTCGCACTGCCGACAAGGTTCGCTCGGACTACGAGCAGATCACAGGCACCGACGCGGACGAGGTGATTATCATCGACTGTGTCACCCATCAGCAGGGTGAGAAGCCGGCCGACACCGCGACGACAAAATACGTGGGGAGTCCCGGCGACCTCACCGAGATTGGGATCAAATTCACTGATGTTGTCGAGTCATCGGCGGGCCTCTCCCGGTCCGCCGGCGTCTACTCGCTGTCCGAGCTGTTGATGTACTGGGATCCGGACCGGATCTACCGGTTCACGCGGGTGATGACCTCACAGGCGTCCGGGCAGGACTGGCCGTTCGTCGGCGTCGTCGGCTCGACCACACACGACGAACAGGTGATACACACCCTCCACGAGCCGTTCGAACTCGTCTTGGAGACCCGCATGGAGAACGACGAACGACAGTTCCGCGTTCGCGGTCGCATGGGTCAGCCGTCCGAGTGGACGACGTTTTGATACGTTGGAGCCGGCCTCACCCGACGAGTTCGAACTCGATACCGACGGGTCCGGCGTCGACAAGCCCCCAGTAGACGAACCGATGCGTGCCCGGTCCGAGGGGCGGACAGACGCCCAGATCGGTGTCCGGGACCGCCGACGCGAGCGCGTCTTCCTCCAGCGTGACGGACCAACTGTAGCTTCCGTTGGTCGCGAGCGACCGGTCCTCCCGCGGAAGCGTGACTGACTCACCGGCAGGCGAGCCCCGGACCTCCTGCCACCCGCTTCCCGTTCGGCGCTGGACCGAGTAGGCGTGTTCTCCGTGGGTGTCGACCGCGGTGTCGCCGTTGTTCCGCAACACGAGCCGGAGCGACGACCCGTAGGTTTCGGACGTTCCCTCGGTAGACAGCTCGACCCGCACCCCGTTTGTCTCGACGGTTCGCGTCTCGACCGGCTCGGAGAACGGAGCCTCCAGCCGGACGAAGTTCTCGTCGGCACACGACAACGCTCCCGGTGTTCCCTCCGGTCCTTGCGGGCCGTCGCCGGCCGTGAAGTCGAGGCATCCGGCCGCGGCCGCCGTTCCGACCGCGGCGAGTGTGCCGCCGACATGGGCAAGCAGCGCCCGTCGTGATCGCGTCATGTGACCGCTACGGGTGGCGTGGGTTTTAACCACACGAGTTGGGCGTCCGGTCGATGTCGACAGCGGGGTCCCCACTCGGCATCGAGAGCGGGCGGCTCTGACGACTTCACCTTCGGAACCGATTTCCCCTCGGCCGGCGCATGGCGGGGTATGGAGCTGTTCGGATCCAGCGGCATTCGCGGGGTCGCCTTGCGGTACCTCACGCCGGAGCTGGTCCTCGACATCGCGAAGGCGGCCGGAACGACCTGGGACGCCGACCGCGTTGCCGTCGCCCGTGACACCCGGACGACCGGCGAGCTGTTCGCTAACGCAGCCGCGAGCGGGCTCGCAGCCGTCGGCTGTGATGTTGACCGGCTCGGCGTCGTTCCCACGCCGGCGGTCGGCCAGTACTGTGAGTCGGCGGGCGTTCCCTGCGTGCTCGTCACCGCCTCGCACAACCCGCCAGAGTTCAACGGCATCAAACTCGTCGGCGATGACGGGGTCGAGCTCTCAGTCGACGTGCTCGAACGGATCGAACGCCGCGTCCTCGACGACGACTACGACCACACGGACTGGCACGGGGCGGGAACGACGACCCGCGTCGAGGGTGTCGTCGACGACTACGCGGCACAGCTGATCGACGCGGTCGACCGCGAGGCTATCGCCGATGCGGGCCTCACGGTTGCGGTCGATCCCGGACACGGGGCCGCGTCGACGAGTTCCCCCCGCATCTACCGCGAACTCGGCTGTGACGTGGTGACCGTCAACGCGACGCCCGACGGTCACTTCCCTGGTCGAGAGTCGGAGCCGGTCCCCGAGAACCTGACAGCGCTCTCGCGGCTCGTCGCGACCGGCGAGGCCGACGTGGGGATCGCTCACGACGGCGACGCCGATCGCGCGGTGTTCGTCGATGAGAGCGGGGCGGTCATCGACGGCGACACCTCCTTTGCGGCGCTCGCCGACGCCGCCCTGAATCCCGGCGACGCGGTCGTCAGTGCGGTCAACGTCTCCCAGCGACTCGTCGATGTCTGTGCCGACAACGACGCCGATCTGGAGTTGACTCCCATCGGCGCGACAAACATCATCACGCGGACACGGGAGCTGTACGCGGAGGACGTTCACGTCCCCATCGCCGGCGAGGGGAATGGCGGGGTGTTCTTCCCGCCGTACCGCCTCTCCCGGGACGGCGCGTACATCGGTGCGAAGTTCCTCGAACTCCTCGCAGCCGCGGACGGGCCGGCAAGCGAGGTCGTCGCGCCGTATACCGACTACCACTTCGTTCGGGTTAATGTCGAGTACGACGACGGCGACGAGCGCGAGGACATGCTGTCAGCGGCCCGGGCCTACGTCGAGACCTCGGCGGCGACGCCGAACACGACCGACGGCTACCGACTCGATTACGGTGACGCGTGGGTACTCGTGCGCCCCTCGGGCACGGAGCCGAAGATCCGGATCTACGCCGAGTCCGCGGACGCTGACCGTGCCGAACGACTGGCAGAAGAGATGCGACACGCCGTCGAAAGCGGTCGCTGACGGTCGTTATCGGTCGAGTGCCGCAAGCGCCTCGGCGGCCTCTCGCGCCGCTTCGAGGTGGTCGCGAGCCCGTCGGGGGTCGTCGGTCTCCTCTGCTGCCCGGGCGAACCGGGTCAGTGTCCGCGTTAGCGACGCTCTGGCGTCGTCGAGCCCGCTCGGTGAGCCGTCGCTCTCCTCGGACCGACCCCCGGCTGTGGTCGGTGACATCGAGGTCCCGGGAGCGGTCGTCGCCGACTCCGAACGATCCGTGGTCGTCGGGTCCGGACTTGGCGTGGCCCCCGGCTGTGAGTCACGTGATGGGTCCGCTGGCTGTGAGTCACGTGATGGGTCCGCTGGCTGTGAGTCACGTGATGGGTCCGCTGGCTGTGGAGCACGAGCCGGTTTTGCCGGCTCGACGCCTCCCGGACTCCCAGCCGTCTGATCGCTATCGGTCGTCGCGGGCGACCCGTTTGCGGCCGTGTCGTCTGGGGCCTCTCCTGCTGGTGCCTGTCCGCCGCCCGCCGGGACCGCGTAGCCGTCCTCGGTGGCGTGACAGGTGGGGCAGAACTCCTGTCCGTCGTGTCGGAATATCGGATCGCCACACGCGTCACAGTGGCGGTTCGTCATCGTCGCCCCCTGTAAGAGTAGCTCGGACATCCGTTGGGTGTGTTCGCGCTGCTCTTCCTTTTCACCGAACTTTTCGCGAAGCTTCTCACGTTCGGCCTCTTTGTCGAACCCGTCGCTCATACGTGTCCGAACGTGGTTCACGCGCAAAAAGCCGGTGGGCTCGGCCCGCTGTAGACGCCCTGTTGACACGAGCGTCCGCCGCTGTCGTGTTACTCCTCGGTTCGCGTGCGGTCGGGATCGAGTTCACCGCGGTGGATCTTCGAGCCGTCCTGAGCCACCTGTCGACCGAGCACGGCGCATTTGACCCGCATCGGCGAGATGTCGACGCCGAGCATCTCCGTGATGTCGTCCGTATCGAGTGCCTCCAACTCCTCGATCGTCATTCCGTGGAGGCGCTCGGAGAGCATACTCGCGGAGGCCATGGAGATCGCACAGCCGTCGCCGGTGAACCGTACTGCCTCTATTTCCTCCTCAGCGTCGTCGAGTGCGATCTCGACCTTGATCGTGTCCCCACAGGAGGGGTTCTCGCCCACGTGCGTGAAGTCCGGATCGTCGAGTTCACCGTAGTTACGCGGGTTCTTGTAGTGGTCGAGGATCTGCTGCCGGTACATGTCCGAGCCCAGTCCCATACTGCTCTCAGGTACGCCGGTCGCGCTCAAAAGGGTTCCGTCGGTCGTCCTCACACGAGCTCCGTCGACCGTGCTCGCCGGCTGCTCGCGGCCGCTACTCCTCGGATGTCAGTGGCATCGGAGCCGGCTCGGAGAGGCCCTCTGGACCGTGTCCGTGACCGGATCGGTTCGGCGCGTCTCCCCCGTCCGTGGTTCGAGCGTGGTCTTGGATTGACCTCAAAAGGCGGTCGTACTGCCCCTCATTCGACTGTTTTCGGACGTATGCGTCCGCACCCGCGTTGACCGCGTTCGACTCGACGATCGGGTCGTGACAGGTCGTGTGAAACACGAACGGCGTTTGAACGTCTCGTTCTCGTGCCCGTTCGACCAGTTCGACGCCAGTTCCGTCCGGGAGCCAGTGTTCGGTCACGACGCAGTCGACATCGTCGACGACTCTCCACGCGTCGGCAAGCCGGTCGACCGACCTGATGAGCGAATCGTCGAACCGCCAGTCGACGAACGCCGCCATCACCTCCGCAGCACGCGGATCCGGCTCGACGTGGAGGAGTTTGAACTCGCTCTCCGAACCGGCGCGTTCAGCAGCGTTGCTGTCGCGGTGGCCGTCGCAACCGCAGTTTCCGTCGCGGTCGGTGTCGGCGGTCGTTCGTCGGGCAATTCCGTCTGTGCTCGTCTGTGATCGGTCGGTCATGATTGTGGTTCCCGTGCGACGCGTCGTCTTCGGTGGCAGCTACTACGTGTGTAGTATCTCTTCTTCGAGTGTTCCGATTTCCAACGCCGGTGTAATAAGAATTGTGCGTTCCGGGTTGTCATGGCTCGATACTGCTAAAATTGAGGAGTACGGGGTGCCGTAGCACGGCCTACCCCATCCCTCCCGCGGTCGGATCACCAGACTGAGACGCTGTCGGCTGGACCGGCGTCCGCTCCGAGGCACTGACCGGTCCATATTTAAGTTGTCCGGCAGCGATCGGTTTGGCATGTCGACACCATACGGCGAATGGCCCTCACCGATCGCTCCTTCGGATGTTGCCGAGGGCGGTCGCGGCTTCGGCAGCGTTCAGGTCGCAGCGGGGCACGCGTACTGGCTCGAACGACGACCGTCGGAGGGCGGTCGCGGCGTCATTTGTCGCACCCGGCTCGGTGATTCGGACGACACCCCCGACCACGACGAGGTCACCCCGGACGAGTTCGACGTCAGAACGCTCGTTCACCAGTACGGCGGCGGTGACTTCGCCGTCACGGACGAGGTGCTCGTCGTCGCGAGCATGGACGACCAGCGCCTCTATCGACTGCCGCTCGACGGTCACGCCGACCCGACGCCCATCACGCCCGAGCCCGAGGAACCCCTCGCGCTCCGATACGCGGACATGGCCGTTGCCCCCGGTGGAGACGACCTCTACGCGGTCCGCGAGCGACACGTCGGTCCCGGTACCGACGACGAACCGGAAAACGAGCTCGTTCGGATACAACTGTCCCCGGACGACGAGGCCGAGCCGGACGACCCGACCGTCATCGCCGAGGACAACGATTTTTATGCGGCCCCGCGGCCCGTCCCCGACGGCGGTCGGATCGCGTATCTCCGCTGGGATCACCCGAACATGCCGTGGGACGGGACCGAACTCGTCGTGGCGGACCTCGACGCCGAGAACGCGGTGGTCAACGGCTCCCGGACGGTCGTCGCCGGAGGCCCAGCGGAGTCGGTGTGCTCGCCGGCGTGGTCGCCCGACGGCGTCCTCCACGCGGTCTCCGACCGGACCGGCTGGTGGAACCTCTATCGGTTCGAGGACGGGACCGCAGCGAATCTCTCTCCCGCCGATGCGGAGTTCGGTGTCCCGATGTGGCTCGTCGGAATCTCGACGTTTGCGTTCCTCGATGACGGGCGAATCGCAACGCTGTACACCGTCGACGGCGAGCCGAGCCTCCGGCTGCTCGCTCCCGATCCGGACGCCGACACGATGGCACTCCGCGACCCTGGGCTCCCGTACACGTCGTTCCGTCCCGCGTCGATCCGGTCCGACGGCGACCGCGTCGTTTTCGTCGGTCACCGACCAGATGCGCCGAGTGCGGTCGTCGAGTGGTCGCCACCGGTAGCGTCAGACGATAAGGGAGATGATGGGGGTGATGGCTCCGGCGAACCCCGGCGACTCCGCGAGTCCACCGACGACCCACTTGACCCGGCGTACGTCTCGACGCCGGAGCCGGTCGTCTTTCCCACCGGCGACGCCGTCGGCGCGGACGACACTGTCGCGTACGCCCACTACTATCCTCCACACAACCCGGACGTTGCGGCTCCCGATGACGCCGAGCGACCCCCGCTCGTGGTAAAAGTCCACGGCGGCCCGACCAGCCGGTCGGAGGCGACACTCTCTGCCTCCACGCAGTTCCTCACCACCCGCGGCGTCGCGGTACTCGACGTGAACTACCGCGGGTCGACGGGATACGGCCGGGAGTACCGCGACGCGCTCGACGGCCAGTGGGGCGTTCGCGACACGCTCGACTGCGTGAACGCCGCCCGGTACGCGGCCGCCGAGGGGCTCGCGGACCCCGACCGGCTGGCGATCTCCGGCGGGAGCGCCGGAGGGTACGCCGTGTTGAGCGCGCTCGCCTTTTACGACACGTTCGATGCCGGCGCGAGCTACTACGGTGTCGCCGATCTGGCCGCGCTCTCCGCCGACACGCACAAATTCGAGTCTCGCTACCTCGATGGGCTGGTCGGCCCGCTTCCGGCGGCCGAGGAAACGTACCGCGAGCGCTCGCCCTTATATCATGCCGAGGGGATCACGGCTCCGTTGCTGGTGTTACAGGGTGGGAAAGACGAGGTGGTGCCGCCCGCGCAGGCGGCGGCGATGATCGACGCGCTCGTCGCGAACGATACGCCGTACGCCTACGTCGAGTTCCCCGAGGAGCGCCACGGCTTCCGCGACGCCGACAACATCGCACGGGCGCACGAAGCCGAGTTCGCCTTTTACGGCGAGGCGTTCGGCTTCGACCCGGCCGGCGATCTGGAGCGTGTCCCGATGTTCGTCGGGGAGCGTCCGCCGGAACTCCGGTGAGCCAGACGGCGTCGTCCGGGTGTCGCTGCTCCACGATCAACCGTATATACACAAACGACTACGACGTGAGACGGTTGTACACCGCCAGCAACGATTTATAAATAGTCTCGTTGGATTTCGACGACGACAGCCGCCGTACGGTTACCGGCGGGGTTATAAAACAACGATCGGTGCGATTTACAGGCTGTCGAGGCGAATGCCACGGGGCTTGACCCCGTGGATGAAGCCGACACTCCGTGACACAAGCCATTAAGTAGCAACACAGCGATAATCGAGGTACGGCGATGTGGTACGACTACCGCTTCCGCGCCTATCCTGACCGAACAGGTGTGACTGCTGAAGTGGAACGCCACATCGACATCCTCCGCCAAGCATACAACCACACCCGCTACGAATACAATGTCCTCGACACCGACGAGGACAACATCGGTTCGGCGTACCAACACCAGAAACGCCTCACCGAATGGAAGGACGAGTGGCCTGTGTTCTCCAAAGTCCACTCGAAGGCGTTACAGAAGACCGTCGAACGCTTCTACGACAATCTCTCGAACCTCTCCGAGAAGAAGCAGAACGGGCACAAGGTCGGGTGGCTCAAGTGGAAGTCCCCAAGCGAGTACCAGAGTATGACGTATTCGCAGTCTGGCTTCGAACTCAAAAACACGAGTGGCCGGACTGCCACAATCTGGCTCTCCAAAATCGGTGACATCCCCATTCGATACCACCGTTCCATCCCCGACAACGCAGACATCAAAGAGGTGACGCTGAAGAAAGAGACGACGGGTGAGTGGTACGTCACGTTCGGTCTCGACGTCGAAGACACCACGCTCCCCGAGAAACCCGACGTAGACGACGTGGATGTTGAGGACTGCGTTGGCCTCGACCTCGGCATCAAGAACTACATCTACACGTCGGACGGCGACAGCGTGGACTGGCTTGACCTCTCCGACGAGTACGAACGCCTGCGTCGGGAGCAGCGCAATCTCTCCCGGAAAGAATACGGGAGCAACAACTGGGAGAAACAGCGCCGTGGGGTTGCCAAGATTAAGCGCAGAATCAAGCGGAGGGTTGAAGACTTCCAGCACAAGCTCACGACGTGGCTCGTCACGACGTATGACGCCGTGTTTGTGGAGGATTTGAACGTCTCGGGAATGCTTCAACAGCGTGGGAACGCTCGGAATAAGCAGGATGCCGCGTGGCGCGGATTCATCGAGATGCTGGAGTACAAGGGCGACCTGTACGGTACGCACGTCGTCCAAGTAGATCCTGCGGGGACGACCAAAGAGTGCGCTGAATGTGGTGTCGAGACAGACAAACCGTTGTGGGTGCGGGAACACAGTTGTCCGAGTTGCGGGTTCGAGGCGGATAGAGACGCGAATGCGTCGTACAACGTTTTTTCTCGCGGCCTTCAAGAGTTAGGTCTGGGACAGGCCGAATCGACGCCCGTGGAGACTGCGACCGCTGTGGAAACCAATGGAGGACAGTCTTCGTCGGTTCCTGCAAGTCGCGTCATCGAAACGGGAAGCCTCGGGGCTTGACCCCGAGGCGGTTCACGCGAACAGATCCCGTGCCTGCTCGACCGCGTCGACGAGCGCGTCGACCTCCTCGACGGTGTTATATATATAAAAGGACGCTCGGACGGAGGCGGCGACGCCCATCTTGTCGTGGAGCGGCTGTGTACAGTGGTCGCCGGCGCGGATCGCGACGCCGAAGTCGTTGAGGATGCTGGATAGATCGTGCGCGTGGACGCCGTCGACGTTGAACGCGACGAGGCCGCCGCGCTCGTCGCCCGCCGGACCGTAGATCTCGACGCCGCCGAGCGCCTCCAGTTCGTCGTAGGCGTACTCGGCGAGCAGCCGCTCGTGGGTCTCGATCCGGTCGACACCGATCTCCTCGACGTAGTCGATGGCGGCCGCGAGACCGATTCCCTCGGCGATCGACGGGGTGCCAGCCTCGAACTTCCACGGAAGGTCTTCCCACGTCGAGTCCTCGAAGGTCACCTTCCGGATCATGTCCCCGCCGTAGAGGTACGGCTGCATCGAATCGAGAATCGCCTCGCGGCCGTAGAGCACACCGATCCCGGTCGGCCCGGCGGTCTTGTGGCCTGAAAAGGCGAGGAAGTCGATATCCAGATCCGCGACATCGACCGGTCGGTTCGGGACGGACTGGGCGGCGTCCGCGAAGATCAGTCCGTCGTGGTCGTGGGTCATATCCGCCAGCTCGCGGATCGGATTCACGGTCCCGAGCGTGTTTGAGACGTGAACGACAGAGACCATCTCGGTGTCGTCGTCGATCTTCGCCGCCGCGTCGGCCATGTCGAGCGTCCCCTCCTCGGTCACCTCGATGAACCGGACGTCCG
>CAYRWH010000015.1:0-18639 GCA_964427935.1 uncultured Halobellus sp.
TGGCATAGTCGTTTAAATTGACGTACCACCTCACGGTCGGACGGCTGCGTCGAGGGACCGGTGTCGGGTCTAACAAAAATGGCGTTTAGAGACACAGGATCTCCGATGCGACCAACCTCAGGATCGTGATGGATCATCAACAACCCATATACGATCCAGTACCGTTAGCCTCTATTCTAACTAGTATGGTGTGACGGACGGCAACAGATCACGAATTGGACAGGAGGATACCGAACACGGCAACCGCTCCGACCAGTGCGAGGGCACTCGTTGCGAGCGGAGAGACCGGGACCGACCCGAACGTGAGGTACGGGTCGACTCCGATGTCGAAGAACCACTCCATACGGTCTGTCCCGACGTGGCCGATAGCGAGGATCCCGATTCCGGTGATGGTCCCCAAGAAACCGGTGATGAACCCGATCCCAGACAGGGCATCTTCAAGGCCGATCAGTGTCCAGACCCGTGATTCGGGCGGATCGTCGTATTCCATCCTCGCAAGTACTCCGAGTCCGATTCCGGCAAGCGCGAGACAGAGAACGCCGAACGACGCAACCGCCGCAGCACCAAGCGGTGTTCGAACGGGATCGGCCGCGAAATGTGCGGTCTGGACAGGCTCCGGGAGTGTGAACACGATCGGCGCGGCGAGCGTGGCGAGACAGAGGAGGTAGCCACACCACCGCGCCTTTCGCGCAGCCGAGACGGGAACCATGAGGTGTTTCGCTCGCATTAACTCGTACTGCGAGCGCTCCTCCGGTTCGATGAAAGCGTCGTCTCTCTCCGTCATTCGATCGTGTATTCGGGCCCAACGGGGTAAACCCTGTTCCAGACGAGATCGACCCTCCAGAGCGGGACCGCTCTCGGTCGGTGTCCGGAACTGCCGCCGCGGGCGGTGAACGCTTCGAAATCCTTTTACAGCGTTCGGAGGGTAGTACACGTAACTGAACCATGGACGTCGATATCATCTCCGAAGAGGAGAACCCGATGTTGCACCGAACGGACATCCGATTCGAGACGACCCACGAGGAGGCTACCCCCTCCCGTCTCTCGGTTCGCGACTCGCTCGCAGCCAAGTTGGACAAGGGCTCCGAGGAGGTCGTCGTTCACGAGTTGAACACGAAGTTCGGGATGCGTAAGACGGTCGGCTACGCGAAGGTGTACGAGTCGGCGGGCCACGCGCTCGATGTCGAGCAGGACTACATGCTGAAGCGGAACAAGATCGGCGCAGAAGGCGACGGCGAAGAGGCCTGAGACCCGTCGAATGCGCGTTCTCGGTATCGAGGGGACGGCATGGTGTGCGAGCGCTGCTCTCTACGATACCGAGACGGACAGTACGTTTATCGACTCGAACCCGTACGAACCGAAGAGCGGCGGGATTCATCCGCGTGAGGCGGCCGAACATATGGCCGACGCGATTCCGGAGGTCGTCGAAAGCGTGCTATCGACCGCCGGGTCAGGTTCCTCAACCGGGAACGCGGAGCCATCGACCACGGGGCCAGAACCGGAGGGGCACGGGATCGACGCGGTCGCGTTCTCACGCGGTCCCGGGTTAGGACCGTGTCTTCGCGTCGTCGGGACTGCGGCGAGATCGCTTGCCGGTTCGCTCAACGTGCCGCTCGTCGGCGTCAATCACATGGTCGCTCATCTGGAGGTGGGTCGCCATCGGTCGGGGTTTAAGAATCCGATCTGTCTAAACGCCTCTGGAGCGAACGCACATCTCCTCGGATACCACGACGGGCGGTATCGGGTCCTCGGCGAGACGATGGATGCCGGCGTCGGCAACGCCATCGACAAATTCACGCGTCACGTCGGATGGAGTCATCCTGGTGGACCGAAGGTAGAGTCCGCCGCGGCCGACGCCGACGCCGAGACGCTACTCGACCTGCCGTACGTTGTTAAGGGAATGGACTTTTCGTTTTCAGGGATCAGCTCCGCCGCCAACAACGCGTACGACGACGGTGAGCCCGTCGAGGAGATCTGTTTCGCGCTCCAAGAGCATGTCTTTGGGATGCTCACGGAAGTGTCCGAGCGCGCGCTGTCGCTGACGGGTGCCAACGAACTCGTGCTTGGCGGCGGGGTCGGGCAGAACGACCGGTTGCGGGAGATGCTCGAAACGATGTGTGCGTCCCGCGGAGCGGAGTTCTACGCGCCGGAAGCGAAGTTTCTCCGGGATAACGCCGGCATGATCGCCATCCTCGGCGCGAAGATGGCGGCCGCTGGAGACACCCTCCCAATCCCGGAGTCGTCAATCGACCCCGATTTTCGACCCGATGACGTTCCGGTGACCTGGCGGAGCGATGCGTCGTCAGTAGTGCGTCCTGTAGCGAGCAAGGCGGGGTCACGCCAGTCGAAAGCCGGAGTCGAACACGACCATCGAGGCGCAGAGGCGACTGTTGCGGTCGTCGAGAGCAGACAGGCGAGTAGAGAAGACACTGAATTGTTCGCGCCCCCGCTCGTACGCAAGCGACGCGTTCCGAAACGGTACCGTCACCCGGAGTTGGACCGGGCAATCCGCAGGGATCGGACCGTTTCAGAGGCTCGGTTGACGAGCGAGGCGCGGCGGGCAGGTGTGCCGACACCGCTCGTACACGACATCGATGTTCCGAACGCAACGCTGACCCTCCAGCACGTGGGCAATCGGGATCTCGCGGCTGACCTCGGGGGTTCCAAAGAGGGAGGGACGGACTCCGAGAGTGCGGGAAGTAGAGATGAACGGGAGCCGGTGCGCTGGGCACGGGTCGTCGGTGAGCAGCTCGCCCGACTTCACTCGGCCGGGATGGTCCACGGCGATCCGACGACCCGAAACGTACGGGTCGGGAGCGGAGAAGTCGAAGGGCTGGCCGGAAGCGATCGGGTTGGGCAAGAGGGAGCCGACGTGTTCCTCATCGATTTTGGGCTCGGCTACCACACCGATCACGTCGAGGATCATGCGATGGATCTCCATGTTTTTGAGGGGTCGGTAGCCGCGACGGCAACCGATCCAGAGCCACTCATCGACGCGGTCGAGGCTGGCTACCGCGAACACGGCGAACTTGCGGTGCTCGACCGGCTACGGGACGTGCGCGGACGGGGACGATATCGGTGAGGATCTAGGTCGTTGTAGTTCGCTAAGGATGTGAGTCGGTTTCACTGAGAATGTAAATCGGCTTCACTGAGAATGTGAGTCGTCGTGATCATGGACGGTGCTGATACCGGCCTGTCGGCACGATTTATATCCCCGGCGTGTATCTAATCAAACATGGACGAAAAACCGTCATCGGGAGAGATACTTGGGATCCCGTACAACTTCGAGCGGCCGAGTCTCGGTCGGCTCCTATCGTCGTACTGGCAACCGGGTAAGGGAATGTTGGTTGAGAAGCCGTTCGGGATCGGTTACACGTTGAACCTCGCTAACTGGCGCTCGTGGGTCGTTCTCGCGGTCGCCGGTGGACTGTACTACCAGCAGCAGGGGTCCGCCGCGTCAGCCGCTGACAGTGAGGGCGCGGAGGCGGAAACCGACGATGGTCCCGTCGAAGTGATCGTCGACGACGACTAACGGATCGGAGCGGTTCTGGCACCTTCGTTTTCACGTGATAGCTGGTTCGGCGACCCGGAGACTTATCACTGGAAGCCGCCAAACCCGGCACAATGGACCCCGAGGATCGGTCGGGATCGGACGAGAACGATCCGACCGAGACACACGAACCTGACCCGACCGACTCGACCGGGTCGTCCTCGGACGAACCGGAACGAGCGGACACGGACCCGACGGTGGAGGAATCAGACTCGGCGGTCGACGAATCAGACTCGGCGGTCGACGAATCAGACTCGACAGTCGATGGATCAGAACCGGCGGAGTCTGTCAGGTCCTCTGAGGATCACGATGAGTCAGTTGATCGGGATTATACTGGGCTTCCGGGGCGATCCGACGCCAACGATCCTCCGAACGGTAGCGTTTCGGGTGGAACCGATGGTAGTGAGCAGTTCACAACCGAAACCGATGGGTCTGAGACCGATGCGAACGACGCCGGTCGAATCGGCGAGAACGACGTCGGTCGAATCAGCGAGAACGACGCCGCTGCTGTCGATGACAATATATCGACCAGATCGGTCGCACCCGAAGACGACGGTGTCGAAGCCGGTAGGGGCGACGCTGAGGCGACCGACAGTGATACCGGAGACGGAAACGAGAGGGGGTTTTTTCAACGGTTTCGTCACGATATGGACGGTCCATTCATGTGGATCCGGGAGATGCTTTCAAGCGTCGCGATCGTGTTGCTGATCGGGCTCATTCTGTTCGGGGTGAGCGGGGTCTGGCCTCCGATGGTCGCCGTCGAGTCTGGGAGTATGGAGCCGAACATGGAGGTCGGAGATCTGGTCTTTGTCACCGAGCCGGGGCGATTCGCACCTGATGCCGCAGACAACGATATCGGCGTCGTGACGTACGAGGCGGGGCAAGAAGCCGAGTATCGGAGCTTCAACGAATACGGATCAGTCGTCATCTTCCAGCCACCCGGTAGACAGGCCTCGCCGATCATCCATCGCGCGATGTTCCACGTCGAAGAGGGTGAAAACTGGTACGACCGAGCCGACGAGCGGTACCACGGCGCGAGCGACTGCGAGGAGCTCCGGCACTGTCCCGCACCCCGTGACGGCTTCATTACGCTCGGTGACGATAACCGTGAGTACGATCAGGCGAATGGGCTCGCCGAACCCGTCGCCGAAGAGTGGATTACCGGTGTCGCCCGACTTCGTGTTCCGTACCTCGGATACGTACGACTGATTACGACCGGACAGGCAGAGATCAGCGATCTGCTCGGGGTGACCACCCCGACAAAAAATCCGGGAATTGGAGTGGGGTGACAAGGGCAGCGACCAAAACGGATGAAATGATTCAGTGGGTTAGAGGATAAAAACCGTTGGCTAATGCTGGAGCGGATAGATCGGTGAGGAAATCAGTTATCGAAGCGAGCCTGGACGAAGGGTTGTGCGTTCTCGATGTCGCCGAGCCGAGAGTCAGAGAGGAGGACCGCTTCGGTCTCCTCGACTGGAACCGAGAGGCCCATCTCTTTCGTTCGGCCGTATCTTCCCTTCGAGACGACGACTGCGTTGACGATCCCGAGCATGTCTAGTTCGCTGATGAGGTCCGTGACGCGTCGCTGGGTGAGGACATCGGCATCGATCTCCTCGCAGAGGCGCTTGTAGATGTTGAACACCTCGCCGGTGTTGATGTTGTGGACGCCGTTCTTTTCGAGGAGGATAACCGCAAATAGGACGATCTTGCTCTGTGTCGGCAGGGTGCGAACGACTTCGACGACGCGGTCGAGTTCAATCTTGTCCTGTGCTTGTCTGACGTGTTTTTCGGCCACGATTTCCGCTTGCGACCGTTCCGCGAGTTCGCCCGCAGTTCGGAGAAGATCGAGCGCTCGGCGAGCGTCCCCGTGTTCTTGAGCCGCGAACGCGGCACAGAGGGGGATCACGTCGTCGGTGAGCGCATCGCGTTTAAATGCGATGTCAGCGCGGTGTTGGAGGATGTCACGAAGCTGGTTGGCGTCGTACGGCGGGAACACGATCTCCTCTTCGCCGAGACTCGATTTGACCCGAGGATCAAGAAAGTCGGTGAATTTCAGATCGTTCGAGATACCCATGATCGAGATCCGGGAGTTCGCGAGTTCGGAGTTCATCCGTGAGAGGTTATATAAGGTGTCGTCGCCGCTTTTTTCGACGAGTTTGTCGATCTCGTCGAGCATGATCACGACGACGCGCTCGTGATAATCCACTGCGTCGAAGAACGTTGTATACACGCGGTCGGTGGGCCAGCCGGTCATCGGTACTTCCTCCATGTCGTCTGCGTCGTCCTCCAACTGCTCGATCCGGGATTCGACCTCGGCGACCGTCGAGAACTCGGTCGACGCAAGTGCGGATGGATCATCGGCAGCCGTGGAGACGAGCTGCTGATAGCGTTCGATTCGATCGGCGATGACCGTCTGGTTCTTTTCGATGAACGTGTTCGCGAGCTGTGCGAGCACCCGGTATTGGGTGTCGGTCACCTCACAGTTGATGTATTCGACTTCACAGGGAACGTCGTACTTCTGGGAGGTCGATTCGAGCTCCTGTGAGACGAACTTCGCTGAGGCCGTCTTTCCCGTTCCCGTCTTGCCGTAAATAAGGATGTTCGACGGCGTTTCACCACGAAGCGCCGACACGAGGATTGTCGCCATCCGATTGATCTGATCGTTTCGGTGTGGAAGCTCGTGTGGCGTGTAAGAGGGCCTGAGAACTTCCTTGTTCTCGAAAATCGGTTCACCGGAAAGGAGGTCGTCGAAGAGTCCCTGGTTGTCGGTGTCGTCGAGGACGACGCCGTCGAGATCGACGTCGGGGGAGGAGCGGTCACGGCCACTGCTTTCGAGACTCGTGGTATCGTCAGGGAGAGAGATGTCATCCGAAACAGAGGGATCATCTGAAACAGAGGGGTCATCCGAAACAGAAGAATCATTAGAGGATGCCGTAGTCGGGAGACTCGTTTTGGAGTCGTCCGTTGACTCATTGTTTTCGGTGGAGTCCTCACTAGTTGGATCGGATTCTGTGCCGGCCGCGTCGTTGTCGGTGGCGGCTTCACTGCTGTCGTTTCCTCCCTGTGTACCAGATGTGTGCTCGTCTTCGTCCATAGATAACCCCCCTATTTCAGGTGGAGGACACGCCACAGTGACCCGAGAATCATCGGAGACGGTCGTTTGTATCCAGTTTTGACCGCTTCGGACGTGTGGGCGTGTCCAGTTGATGCAGTCGAACCAGATGAAGAGGTGGTACAAAAGTGTTCCTCTCTGGACTAGATATGGTGGTGTACAACGGAGACCGGTCAGCCGCAGATAATAGCCGCAAAAAGGCTAGTATCGTGACTTCCAGGGTGTAGAGTGGAAGTGAAACAGAGGGTAGAACGGTAGAATTACCCTGAGGTGGCAGTGTAGGGGTACGATAGATTGCAAAATAAGAGCGCAGTGATTGTCGAGAACTATGGCCTCAGAGGAGTTGTTCGTATCGTGACTCGAGATCTGGGGGTCCGTATCGACGCCCATCGATCTGGGATAGCTCCTTTCTGGTTCAAACAGGTCGATTCTCCGTAGCTCGGGGATGCTCAGGTTTGGAGGTGCTCAGTTCGAGTTCTGTTTGAACTATATGTACATCATCACTATTCGAATCGTCAAATGAACAGAGTCGCCACCTAGCCAACAGAATCGGGCGTTCACGTTGGTACTCCCTCTTGTCACCCCCCCACCCCTTTGTTTCGGGTGGAGATGAATCTAGGTGGGGTGGGGGTGATCCGGGTTATTAGAAGCGGTGCTTTTATATACTATACTGTATAACAGTACCCTCGACAAAACCCAATAAAATATTTTATCTATATGTGTTTTGAATTTATGGGATTCATTGTGGATAGGCCACAGTAGCCCGTACCAACCTCGCGAGCTACTCACTACTCCACCGACCCTCACACGCCTCCACTTGAAACGAAGGGGTGGGGGAGTACCATTCAGGAGTGAGAATACCACTCGAACTGAAGAGGGACCGATCCACACCGTCCCGCTGGATGGAAATCAAACTGGAGGAACAGCGACCGAACCGGGACAACAGGCTGAGCCGGGACGACAGGCTGAGCCGAGAGGACAGCAATGGAGCGGGCAAGTATTGAGTTGGACAAAACGGCAATACAATCAGATTTGTTAAACCCGTCTGACGCAGTTCTTAAGTAAGAGCGGTGTGGATTCCAGATATACTCGTACGCGCCTGGTATGCGTACCACGACGTATAGGCCGTCCGGGAGAACACCACTGTAGTGGAGATCAGGATGGGACTGTTAACGAATCTCAGAGACAGCATATCACGGGTCACTGACGGGCTGTTCACGGACTCCGAGCCGAAGCGGATCGGAATCTACGGACCGCCGAACGCCGGAAAGACGACCCTCGCGAACCGTATCGCACGTGACTGGACAGGCGACGCCGTCGGACCGGAAAGCCACATTCCACACGAAACGAGGCGGGCTCGTCGCAAGGAGAACGTCGAGATAGAACGGAACGGCCGCAAGGTCACTATCGATATTGTCGACACGCCCGGTGTCACGACGAAAGTCGACTACAAGGAGTTTCTCGACCACGACATGGAAAAGGAAGACGCCGTTCGTCGGTCCCGTGAGGCCACGGAGGGCGTCGCAGAGGCCATGCACTGGCTTCGTGAGGATGTCGACGGTGTCATCTACGTGCTCGACTCGACCACGGACCCGTTCACCCAGGTGAACACGATGCTTATCGGGATCATCGAATCACAGGAGCTTCCGGCGCTCATTCTCGCAAACAAGACTGACCTACCCGACTCGGACGTCCAGCAGATCGCGAACGCGTTCCCCCAGCACGAGACGATCCCGCTATCAGCACTCGAAGGGGAAAACATGGACGAAGTGTACACGAAGATCGCGGAGTACTTCGGATAATGCCCGGTGCGACTCCGGATGTCGACGGCAACGATGACTCCTCGGACGACGGGGTCCGTATCGACATGATAAGCGGTGCTCGGATGGAGGGTCTCACCGGAATGGAGAAGATCCGACTCATTCTCGATGGCGTCCGGGACGGCAACATCGTCATTCTTGAGGAAGGACTCTCACCCGACGAGGAGTCGAAGCTCATCGAGGTCACAATGACCGAGATCAGTCCCGACGACTTCACTGGAATCGAGATCGAGACGTATCCCAAGCCGGACGCGAACAACCAGAGCTTCTTAGACAAGTTGATGGGTCGCGAGTCCGCCCAAAAACTCACAGTGATCGGTCCTGCCAACCGGATCGAGACGCTACATAAAGACGAGAACCTCATCAGCACGCTCGTCTCCCGGAAATAATCATAAACACATGCCTCACCAGTGTATCGAGTGTGGACGAACGTTTCCGGACGGTTCCAAGGAGATGCTCTCTGGGTGTCCGGACTGTGGTGGAAACAAATTCCAGTTCCGACCTGCCGGTCAGGAGACCACTCAGACGGCGGCTACTACTGACGCACACCCCCAGAACGATTCTGCTTCTGAATCCGAACGAACCGATTCTGGCCCGCCGTCAGCATCAGGCTCGCCATCATCGTCAGACTCGCGGTCACCGTCGGACTCCCCGTCACCCACAGAATCCGATCCAAGCCCCGCCGGTGTTCAAGACGAGCAATCTGGCCCGACGAATACGCCTGATGTGACGAACGCAACGAACGCTACACACGATCGCGAAGAGGCCACTCAACGAGTTCACGATGAGGGAACCGAAGACGCTGCGCAGGCGAGCGCCCGATCTGATGTGGTCAGTCGAGACGAACTCGACCGGGCAAGTCAGGACGTACCTGCCACGGAGACACCGGATCCCCACGACTCAGAGGGGCCTCGACCGGATGTCGATGAACTTCGAAGCGAGCTCAACGACCAGTTCGAGAGTATTCGGATCGTGAGTCCCGGACAGTACGAACTCAATTTAATGGAGCTATACGACCGTCAGGAGTACATCATCTCGCTTCAAGAGGACGGAAGATACGTCATCGAGATGCCTGACGCCTGGGGCGTCGAGGACTGAGAGACACTGTTCCGGCTGAATAGCCGGGTTTCTAGCACTGATCGCGACTGTTGTCGAAGTGGACACAGTTATCCGGGACCCTCCGCTACGAACCCCCATGTCTAGTCATCACCATACCGCTTTCCGGCGGCAGTCCGGGAGCCTCACGGCTCTCCGCAAAACTTCCCCTCTCATACCTTACACCGACCCGATTGCCATCCAACCCGAGTTTTCGAATACGTCCGATCGGTCGAGTGGTAACGTACGATCCCACGAAAGTATTGGAGTACGATCCCACGAGAGTATCGGCGAAAGTATTGGAGTACGATCCCACGAGAGTATCGGCGGGGGTATCGCATGCGCGTAGTCGCGAAATTTGGCGGAACAAGCCTTGGGAGCGGTGATCGTATCGAACGCGCTGCCGACTCGGTCGCTAACGCAGTTGATGCGGGCCACGAGATCGCCGTTGTCGCCAGCGCTATGGGATCGACGACAGACGATCTCTTGGAAGACATAACGTTCGAAACGAACGACGAGGATCGCGCAGAAATCATCTCTATGGGCGAGCGAACCAGCGTCCGTATGTTGAAAGCCGCCCTTGCCGTCCGGGATATCGATGCGGTGTTCCTTGAGCCTGGAGATCCGGACTGGCCGGTCATTACAAACGAACTTGGCGAAGTCGACATTGAGGAGACTCGACGACGTGCGGCGGCGCTCGCGGACCGCCTCGACGGAGTGGTTCCAATAATCACTGGGTTCCTCGCGGAGGATCACGCGGGCAACGTCACAACGCTCGGCCGCGGAGGGTCCGACACCACTGCGGTGATGCTGGGGAACTATATGAACGCCGACGAGGTCGTCATTGTCACCGATGTTGAGGGTGTGATGACCGGGGATCCCCGAGTCGTTGAAGGCGCACGCAACGTCGGCCGGATCACCGTCGACGAACTCAGAAACCTCTCGTTCCGCGGCGCGGAAGTCGTTGCTCCGTCCGCGCTCTCATATAAGGACGGGAACCTCGTCGTCCGTGTCGTTCATTACCAACACGGCGATCTCCTCCGAGGCGGGACCCAGATCGAGGGTGAGTTTGAGAGTCTCATCGATATGCGCGAGACGCCGCTCGCATGCCTCACGGTCGCAGGTCGTGCGATCCGAAACCGGCCGGGGATCCTCTCGGAACTCGCGGACGCACTCAGGGAAGAGTCGATCAACATCGACGCGGTTGCGTCCGGGATGGACTCCGTCACCTTCTACGTCGATGTCGACGTCGCGGAGCGTGCGGAAGCGTTGCTACACGAGCGGGTCGTCTCCGACGAGGCGCTCTCGTCGGTGAGCGTCGCGGATCCCATCGCCGTCATCCGCGTCACCGGTGGTGAACTCCCGAACCAGTCCGGCGTCATCCAAGAAATAATCTCGCCGCTTGCGGAGTCAGGCATCAACATCATCGACCTGATCACGAGTGCCACGTCCGTCGCGGTGTTCGTCGAGTGGGACGACCGAGAGAACGCTCTTGAGATTGTCCAACAACGGTTCGACTAATTCGTCTGGTTCGATCCGACTAACTCATTCGATTCAGTCCGACTAATTCGTCCGGTTCAGTTCGACCCGCTCAGTGCCCGTGGTTCAGTCGTCTTCCCCGTTGACCTCCAATCGAAATTGTGTCGTGCTCCGTCCGTCGAACCGCGGTCCGTCTCCAACGGAAACAAAGCCGATGTCCTTGACCGTTTCAACCCGTCGTGAGTCATCATCTGGCACGACCACCTCGATATCTAGCCCCTCTCTGACTCCGAACCCACGCGGCTCCTCGAACAACCGAGTCATTGCGCGTGATTTCCCGTCGAAGCCGGTAACGTGAACCGTCCCCGACTGAGCATCGAACGCGATAAATCCAAGAATGCCGTTGTCATCCGCTGACTCTCCTTCCTTCTCCTCGTCGACCGCGACACGCACCGACCGATCGTGTATCTGATCACGAAGAACGTCGCGAGGACGGCCCGTCAGTTCGGACAGCGCGTCCACGTCGGATTCGAGAGCGTCACGGATCAACATATCACATTGTCAGTCTCTCCGCGTATAAATTCGGACTGCCTCTCTGTTCGACTGGGTTCCCTGCCGCCGACCGAGGTCGCCGTCGGACCGAATGAATTTAACGGGGTGGCACGCACGGATCGCTCATGAGCAAACCAACCAAGATCGTCCTCGGAACGGTCGGCGTCTCGGCGCTCCTTTCCGTCCTCATCATCCTCTCGTACGTGTTCGGCGCTTCCGCCTAGATATCGACGGTGACGTTTCCGTCCTCATCGAGTTCGATGACGCCACCGAACAGCTCGCGGAACCGGTCCAGCGTCGCGACCTCGTGTACCTCCTCCGAGAGGTGGAATATCCCGACTGCGTCGTGCGTCTCGAGCAGATCGAGGATCTCCGCAGTTGCCTCGTACACCGCGTCGTCGTCGGCGTAGTACGCCATCTCGGTGAGTGAGTCGACGGAGACTCGACGTTTTCCATCGTTTTCCTTCAAGAAGCGTTCGACTCGATCGACGACCCCGTCGAGGTCGTCCGGCGCAGAGACGTAGTAGACATCATCTGTCGAGCGTCGCGAGTATCCGCGCTCGACGGAGAGCGTATCGAGGATGGTTGCTTTGTTCTCGTCGACATCGTAGTATTCGAGTTTCTGTTCGACTTCCCGGGCGGTAGTTCGTGTCGAGACGACGAGGAACGCGTCGGTGTCCGTTTTCAAGAAATCCGTATCGATCCGGTCGGTCTCCCCGATGCTCGGGTGAACGAGGAGAAGCCCCGTGCCGCCGAGGATCGTTTCGGGTCCGTTCTCGACCGCGAGCGTGTACTCCATACTCGTGGCAACCGCCGGATCGACTTAACGATGCGGGGCGGGACGAATCTCTATGAGGACTTCGAGTCAGTGAGATCCACCGTCCGGTGACGGACAAAACCACCTTTTCAACATCGACCACCGATCGTCGTCGACCACTCATTGTCGTCGATCCGGCTTTAGTCATCACTCGTCGTTGTCGATCCGGTTTTGACCTTCACTCGTCGTTGTCGATCCGGTTTTGACCCCACCGCTCGTCGTTTGTCGTATGAGTGTTAGAGCGGAGTTCGACGACTGGGCGACTTCTGGAAAAGACCGTGGGATGGAGGATCGGCACTGGCACACCGCAAAGCATGTCCTCGCACGTATGCCCGTCGAGCAGGGCGACACCGTGCTCGATATGGGAACCGGTTCCGGCTACGCCCTCCGAGCCCTTCGTGAGCGCGACGTTGGCCGCGGGTATGGTCTCGACGGCGCGCCAGAAATGGCACGAAACGCCCGGAGCTACACCGACGACGACGCAATCGGGTACGTCGTCGGCGACTTCGACTCGCTCCCCTTCGCCGACGACTCGATCGACCACGTGTTCTCGATGGAAGCGTTCTATTACGCAGCGGACCCACATCACACCCTAAAGGAAGTCCGTCGCGTGCTCGCGCCCGGGGGAACGTTCTACTGTGCGGTCAACTACTTCGCTGAGAGCGAGCACACCCACGGGTGGCAGGAGAACATCTCCGTTGATATGACGCTTTGGGACCGCTCGGAGTACCGGCAGGCATTCCGTGACGCAGGGTTGTACGTCGCCGAACAGGACGCAATTCCCGACCGCGAAACCGAGATTCCGTCCGCAGACGCATTCCCCACCGATAACTGGGAGAGCCGCGAGGCGATGGTCGACCGATACCGAACGTGGGGCACACTGTTGACGGTCGGTGTCGCACCCTGACCGGTGTCGCACTCTGCTCGGCTCAGTCACCTGACCAGTGTCGTATTGTGCTGCTTGTTCCCGCACAACCGAGGCCGTTAAGGGGGAACCGCGGAAAACCCTACCCAATAATGCCCAGCGGAGAGTACGACCCCGACACCGCCGAGCCGCACTGGCAGCGGCGATGGGTCGACGAGGAGACGTACGCGTACCCAGACGAGCCCGTCGATCCGAACATTGCCTTCTCCATCGATACCCCCCCGCCAACTGTCTCGGGGAGTCTCCACTGGGGCCACGTCTACGGCTCGATCCTGCAAGATGTCGTCGCCCGCTTCCATCGAATGTCCGACGGAGAGGTGTTCTATCCATTTGGTTACGACGACAACGGAATCGCCTCCGAGCGGCTCGCCGAGCGCGAGCTCGATATCCGCCATCAGGACTACGAGCGACGTGAGTTCCAGAAGAAGACGCGAGAGGTGTGCCAGCAGTACGAAGACGAATTTACCGAGAAGATGCAGGGGGTCGGCCTCTCCATCGACTGGAATAACACCTACCGCACCATCTCGCCACAGGTCCAGCGCGTCTCACAGCTTTCGTTCATCGATCTGTACGAGCAGGGCCGAGAGTATCGCCAAGAGGCACCCGCAATCTGGTGTCCCGAGTGCGAGACCGCCATCTCACAGGTCGAAACCGAGGACGACGAGCAGGACTCTCACTTCCACGACATCGAATTCGGCGTTGCGGGCGTCGACGCCGACACACCGGACGCTGACACACCTGCTGCCTTCACCATCTCTACTACCCGACCAGAGCTTCTCCCCGCCTGCGTCGCTGTCTTCGTCCACCCTGACGATGAGGAGAACGCGGACCTCGTGGGTGAGCACGCGGAAGTCCCGCTGTTCGGCCATGAGGTTCCGATCATCGCCGACGACCGCGTCGATATGGGGACGGGCTCCGGGATCGTGATGTGTTGTACGTTCGGCGATCAGAACGACATCGAGTGGTACCAGGCACACGACTTGGATCTTCGGGTCGCGATCGATGAGTCCGCACATATGACTGAGGTTGCGGGCGAGTACGAGGGGCTCCACTCCTCGGAGGCGCGTGAGGCGATCGTCGCGGATCTCGACGATGCCGACGCACTGCTCGACCGGTGGGAGATCTCCCACACGGTCAACGTCCACGAGCGGTGCGGAACAAGCGTCGAGTTCCTCGTTACCGAGCAGTGGTACATCGAGGTGCTGGACAAACGCGAAGAGTATCTCCAGGCCGGCCGTGACATGGAGTGGTTCCCTGAAAAAATGTTTACGCGGTACGAACACTGGGTTGAGGGGCTCCAGTGGGACTGGCTCATTTCCCGACAGCGCTCCTCGGGGATCCCCTTCCCTGTCTGGTACTGTGCCGACTGCGACCACGAGGTCGTCGCCGAAAAGAGCGACCTCCCGGTCGACCCGCTCTCCGATGACCCGCCCGTCGACGCCTGTCCCGAGTGCGGGGGCGAATCGTTCGTTCCCGAAGACGACGTGTTAGACACGTGGGCGACATCCTCGCTCACTCCCCTCATCAACGCCGGATGGGACTGGGACGACGACGCGGAGGCGTTCACGATGGAGCGCCCAGAGATCTACCCGATGAACGTCCGGCCACAGGGCCATGACATCATCTCCTTCTGGCTGTTCCACACCGTGATCAAGTGTTACGAGCACACCGACGAGGTGCCGTTCGAGTCGACGATGATTAACGGGATGGTGCTCGACGAGAACCGCGAGAAGATGTCGAAGTCCAAGGGGAACATCGTCGCGCCCGACACGGTCCTCGAAGCGTACCCCGTCGACGCCGCCCGCTACTGGGCGACTGGCTCAGCCATCGGCGACGACCTCCCGTATCAGGAGAAGGGGCTCCGCGCGGGCGAGAAGCTCATTCGGAAGCTATGGAACGCCTCCAAACTCGTTGAGTCGCTGGCACCGGAGCCATTCCCCGACGAACCCGAATCGGGGCTTCGCGAACTCGATCGATGGCTCCTCGCAGAGCTTGACCGCGAATTGGACCGTCTGACTAACCGCCTTGAGAACCGCGAGTTCTCGAAGGCCCGTGACGAGCTTCGGAGCTTCTTTTGGAACACGTTCTGTGATGACTACCTCGAGATCGCGAAACAGCGCGAGGACGACTCCGCGGCCTACACGCTCCGAACGGCTCATCGTCGCTTCCTGAAAGCGTTCGCACCCATCCTCGCTCACGTCACCGAGGAGCTGTGGCACGACATGTACGCGGATGCTATTGCCAACTCCAACGGAGTCGTTGATGACGAGAGTGACTCGATCCATCTCGCGGACTGGCCCGAACCGCTCGGTATCGACGCCGATCACGCCGCGGGAACCGCCGCGATGAGCGTCGTTGGGGCGCTCCGCCGATATAAAAGCGAGAACCAGCTCCCGCTCAACGCTCCGCTTGACACGGTTGAAGTGTACGCTGATGTCCGCGGCTTCGAGGACGACATCACTGGTGTAATGCACGTGAACGAGCTTCGGGTTCACCCTGACGCCGAGGCTCCGATCGAGACCGTCGTTACCGGGATCAACCTCGATTACGCCACGGTCGGCCCGAAACACGGGAACCATGTCGGCGACATCGAAGCTGCGCTCGCAAGCGAAACGTACGACCTTGACGGCGACGAACTACACGTCGCCGGCGTGACGCTGGAGCCCGACGAGTTCTCGGTCGAGGAGGCTCGACAGTACGCGGGGGAAGGAGAACTGCTTGACGCGGACGACGTTGTTGTCATCGTCAACGACGAGTAGTCGTCTGATCCGGTATCAACGGGCCGTTACCGTCGATTAACCATTAACGGGCTGTTACCGTCGATCGACCCCGACTGCGTCCTCGATCGTTTCGAACCCGTCACGATCGAGCCGATCGAGAAGTACCTGATTGATGTCGCGCGCGATCGCCGGCCCCTCGTAGACGAGCCCGGTGTACAACTGAACGACAGACGCGCCCGCGCGGATCTTTTCGTACGCGCCGTCGGCATCGGACACGCCTCCCACCCCGACGACCGGAACGTCAGTCCGTTCGGCGACGAACCGTATCAGGTCGGTTGCGGTTCCCTCGATTGGCTTTCCCGAGAGTCCGCCACGCTCGGCGCGACTTGGACTTGTGAGATTGTTTGGTCGTGAGGTTGTCGTGTTGGTTGCGATCACCCCGTCGAGACCGATTTCGTCAACGACCGCCAACGCATCCTCGATCGCCGCTTCCGGGAGATCCGGAGAGAGTTTGACCAAGAGCGGCGACGCCCCCGCGTCGGAGAGTGTCCCGAGAATCTCTTCCAACGCCGCGCGATTCTGTAGCTCGCGGAGTCCGGGCGTGTTCGGACTTGACACGTTCACAACGAAGTAGTCGCCGCCGTCGGCGACCCGTCGGTAGGTGTATAAGTAGTCGTCCGCGGCGTCATCCAACGGTGTCGATTTCGACTTCCCGATATTGATCCCCATCGGAACGTCCGGAGCCGGCTCTCGGTCGAGTCGCTCCCCGACAAGGTCTGCTCCCTCGTTGTTAAAGCCCATCCGATTTATTAACGCTTCGTCGTCCCGGAGCCTGAACAGTCGTGGCTGCGGGTTTCCCGGTTGTTTTTCGGCAGTCACGCCGCCGACCTCAACGTGGCCGAACCCGAGCGCAGCGAGTACTCGGGGGATCTCCGCGTTCTTATCGAACCCTGCCGCGACGCCCACCGGGTTCGGGAAGGTTGTTCCGAACGCCTCCACCCGGAGGCGCTCGTCGCGGACGACGTACCGGTTTCGGAGCAGTGACTCCACGGGAGTTCCCTGTACTCCTCGCAAGAGACGGTGGGTGGCGTTGTGCGCCGTCTCCGGCGGGAGCGAAAACACCGCGGGCTTCAAAAGTTCGTATACGCCCATCGTTTGCTGCTCGTCGCCGAGCCAAATCAATCCGCCGACTGAGGCGTCCGCCCTCGCGCGGGCGTCCGAACGATTATCTCATCCTCCCGCTCATGGATTTCAACAGCCTAGAAGTCGTGTTCGAGTTGATCTGGGTCGGAGTCCGCTTTTTGAATGATAATCTTCCCGTCGCGCACGCGAACGAACACCTCGTCACCGATCTCCATGCCTGCCACCGCGAGTTCGTCCTCGTGGAGGTTCACGTGGACGTTGTGATACTTCCCGTCGTCATCTTTGGCACCACTCGGACTGAGCTTCTTTTTACGGACCATCGCGGTTGTGTGGCTCGCACTTCGCCACAGCAAATATATAAGTGTTGTTCACAGTCCGCTGATGATGGTTCTGTTTCCCGAGGCGGTTCACCATGGTTAAGCGGTGGCCCGTCGATATTGGGTGGTCGCTCGCATGATCTACTCCACGCAGTGATCTGCTCCACACAGGGACGATTGCGACGCAATCTCCTGACCGCGGAATTCGAGTGGTCGACAGCCCGGACCGCCTCTACCCACCAAATCACTAGACACCTCCGACATCATTTATAAAATAACTACCGAGCAGTTTTCATTTCCCCGATATATTTATTACAGACTGTGTGCTGGTTTGGCATGGAGGTAAAATCATGGTACGTGAAGACGGTAAGCGAAACTTCGCCCTCCGAGAGGAGGACGGATCAGAACCGAGCGAGTTCTCCGGGAACATGCCGAGACAGGCGGCTCTCAAGGCGGCTCGGACGCTCGAACCGGCCCCGTCCGAGGAGGAGGCGGAGCGCACGACAATCAGACTCCGAGAAAAGGGGACAAAAAAAGTCCACGAGTACGAGGGGTGGGCGTGGAACGACGACGCACCTGAGGTCGATGAGGCGGACGACGAGTTCTGGCTCAACGATCTTGAGAACATCACGAAGGCCAACGTCTCGAAACAGGGGATTGAGTATCTCGACGAGGAGTAGTCGGTTCTACTCTCCGCCCGACCCGTTCTGTCCCCGTTTCCAACCTTGCTCCGCGTTTTATTCCGCTTCCGAGAAGCCCCTGCGCTTGCGCCGCCGACACGTGACGCGCTCGCGGCCTGAAACGGTCGGCAGTACATCAACAGTTCGGAACAGTCACGGCATGAAACCGCATGACGTGGCGCTGGTAGTTCGACGGGGTTAAATACAACCCGGCCATTCGGACTAATGCGAAGAACGCATCGCGGACTCGGGCCGTTCAACTCGGCTCGGTTCCGCTGGACCGAACAAGTCCGATGGGTTTATGACCCATGCCGGACAACGTTCAGGTCCGCAGAGGATGAGGATCTCGCTCCCTGCGCTCCGGCGTAAGAGGGGATCTGATGTGAGCCTTGGTAGTTCGGTGTCATCCGGGTCGCCGGTGACACTGGA
>CAYRWH010000016.1:0-18496 GCA_964427935.1 uncultured Halobellus sp.
AGCGTGTTGCCGTAGTCGACGCTGCGGATCCACGTCTCGGGTTCGGTCGTCCCGTCCAGTACGCCGAGAACGACGTCGCCGCTCTCGGCGAACGCCTCATCCATCTGTTCTTCGGCGTCCCGCAGGTCCAGGTCCCAGTCGCTCATACGCGAGAGTCGCCACACGCCGGCAAAAGCGTTCGGGGGTTGTCCGGTCACCGACTCTCGGACCTCGGTGTGATTAAGTGTCCTCCTCCCAAAATAGTAGTATGGAGCATACGCGACGCGCCCTACTCGCGGGCGTCGTTGCCGGCGGCGTCGTCGGCGCAGCCGGCTGTCTCGGCGAGGACGAACCCGACACGGACGACACCGGAGAGTACGATTGTGATCTGGACGAGCCGGTCACGCCGGACGCCGAGTTCCGCGCAGTCATCGGCGACCCCGACTCGGACATCGTTGTACAGGCCTACGAAGATTTCACCTGCGGTGGCTGTGCGCAGTTCAAAAGCGGCCAGTTTCCCGCGATCCGCGAGGAGTACATCGATTCCGGCGTGGTGCGCTACGAGCACTGGGACTTCCCGATCCCAGTCGACGAGAACTGGGCGTACGCGGTCGCCAGCGCGGCCCGAGGCGTCGGCGTCCGCGAGGGCGATGAGGCGTTCTTTGAGTTCGCGTCGACAATCTACGAGTCACACGGCAACTACGACCTGGAGGCGGTCGGGGCGGCGGCCGAGACTGCGGGCGACGATCCGTGTGCCGCGATGGCCGACGCCGTCCACGAAAGCGCCCGGGCTGCCATCGAGAACGACAGGGAAGCGGGGAGCGGGCGCGGCGTCGACGCCACCCCGACCTTGCTCGTCAACGGCGAGCCGGTCAGTGAACAGACGGCCGAGGCGGTCGGGAACGCGATCGACGCCGAACGCTGACCATCGAGGGGGCTACCAGTCGCTACGTCCCGAACGCCGCTCTTTTTCCTGTTCGCGACCTGCTCGAAACTGATGACGACGGGTGACCGTGAGGACCGACGGCGGCTGGGTGCCGTGGTGCTCGCGGTGCTGATCTCGCAGGTGCTGTTGTACCCCGGTGTGCCGGACCTCGTGACGGCGCTCGGCGCGCCAGCAGGGATCGACGCGGGAACCGCGTTCCTCGTCGCGGAGTTCGCCGCGTTCGTCGCGTTCGCGGTCGTGTGGGGGGTCGCAAGCGACGCGCTCGGCCGACGAATCCCGCTGGTCGTTGTCGGCGCATTCGGCGGCGCGCTCTCGTACGTTGCGCTCGCGATGATTCCACGCGTCGGTCTCGGATTTGAGGCCGCTCTTGCGGTTCGTGTCGTTGGCGGCGCGCTGACGATCGGCGCGTTCTCGCTCGCGATCACGACCCTGATGGACCTCCGCGGCGGCAACGGTCGCAACATGGGGACCGCCGGGTTGGCGATCGGTCTCGGCGCGGCGGTCGGCTCCGTGATCGGCGGCGTCCTCGCCGACATCGGCGTTTTTTATCCCGTCTACGCTGGCGCAGGCGTGCTTGCGTTTGCGGGTGTCCTCGCCGCAACCGTCGACGATCGAGTGGGGGCCGACGATGGGAACCTCCACGCGGACGTTGATCGCACACCCGATGTCGGTTTCCGGGACGTGCTCGCGCGGACCCGCGAGACGCCGGCGCTTCTGGTCCCGTTCGCGTTCGGCTTCGTCGACCGGCTCACGGCCGGCTTCTTCGCGCTCGTGGGCGTCTACTACTTCCAGGACCCGGAGACGTTCGGGCTCTCGGCCGCCGGCGCGGGTGCGACGCTCGCGCTCTTTTTCGTCCCGTTCGCGCTGTTACAGGCCCCACTCGGGACGCTGTCGGACCGGATCGGCCGCTTCTCCCCGATCGTGTTTGGCTCACTCGCGTACGGAGTTGTGACCGTCGGCGTTGGTCTTGCTCCAACCTATCCGATCGCCGCGGGGCTGATGGTTCTCGTCGGCGTCTGTGGCGCGTTGATGGCCCCGGCGACGATGGCGCTCGTCACCGATCTCGTCGATCCCGAGGCCCGCGGCGCGGCGATGGGGCTGTTCAACGTGTTCGGCTCGCTCGGGTTTCTGACCGGGTTTCTCGTTGGGGGTGGGATGACTGAGGCGTTCGGGTACACGACTGCGTTCCTCGCGGTCGGCGGGCTCGAACTCGCCATCGCGCTGGCGTTGCTGCCGGCGGTCCGTGCGGTTGCCCCGCGGCTCGACGGTCGCGCTCTGGCGACGGGCGACGACTGAGCCGTCGCTCCTGTGCCGCCCCGCGTGTCGCGAGCGGTACCGAGCGCCCGAAACTGGTAACGGGGAGTCGAGCCTTTTTACCGGTGGCGCGCCCTCAACTCGACTGACGAATGGATCTACTGGTTGTCGGCGCGGGTGAGATCGGACGCTGGGTGGCTGACACCCTGACAGCCGACGGCTCCCCGGTCGACGCGAGCGTGACGTTCACCGACCGGGATCCGGCGGTCGCCGAGGACGCCGCAGCCGGGCGCGACGCCGCGGTCGCCCCCGCGGACAGTGATACGACCCACGACGCGGTCTGTCTCGCGGTTCCGATGTCGGCCGTCCCCGAGGCCGTCGCAGGGTACGCCCCGCGGGCGACGCGGGCCATCTTTGATGTCTCCGGCGAGATGGCCGACGCGGTCGGGGCGATGCGTGAACACGCGTCCCGACTCGAACGTGCCAGCTACCACCCGCTTTTCGCCCCGCCCCGGGTACCCGGCAACGTCGCCGTCGCGGTCGACGAACCCGGTGAGACGATCGAGGCGGTGTCGGCGGCGATCGAAGCCGGCGGAAACGAGGTGTTCGAAACGACGCCCGCGGAACACGATGAGGCCATGGAGACGGTTCAGGCCGGCGCGCACGCCGCTGTTCTGGCGTGGCGACTCGCAGGCGACGATGTCCGCGAGGAGTTTCACACCCCCGTGTCGGCCGCGCTGGACGAGGTTGCTGACACCGTGACGGAAGGGGAACCCGGCGTGTACGCTGAGATACAGCGCGCATTCGACGGAGCCGACGATGTCGCAGACGCGGCACGATCGATCGCCGACGCGGACGCGGACGCGTTCGCCGACCTCTACGAGCAGGCACGCGGCGACCGAGACCCTCGTGAGCGACACAACTGACAACACCGCCGTATCGACCCGTAAAAACGAGCGACCTAACCCATGATCGACAGAACCGCGGTCCGAAACACCGCCAACTACCTGCGAAACGTTCGCCCCATCGACCCCGAAGAGATAGCGGAGTATATCGAGGGGGTGCCACATCCCGGGATCGTCCGCCAGACGCTCCGCGAGGAGGCGTTCGACCTTCGGCTTCGCGAGCGCGAGGACGGGACCTTTGTCCCCGTCGACGATGACCCGATATCACCTCCCGGCTGGAGCCCGGATTCGCTTCCTGACTCGTACGCGTTCGCGGTCGAGGACCTGCTTCTCGAGGAGTTTGGTGCGGACTGGCACACCGGCGAGTCGGGTGACCTGCTACGGGCGACGCTCCGCGATCTCAAGACGGATTACCTCTACGGCAACGATGTCGACTACGACCGGATCGCCGCGCTGGGGTACGCAATCTATCATCTCCCGGACTACTACGCGACGATCGGATACGTCCTCGACGACCTGGCGGAGAACGGGCTGCTCGACCGAACTCTTCGGGTTCTCGATGTTGGCGCGGGCGTGGGTGGGCCCGCCCTTGGACTCCACGACTACCTCCCCGACGACGCAGTCGTCGAGTACCATGCCGTCGAGCCGAGTGCGGCCGCCGACGTACTCGACCGGGTGCTCGCCGAGACGGGGCAGAACTTCCGGACGACGATCCACCGGACGACCGCGGAGTCGCTGTTCGGGATACCGGATGCCGACGCGGACGAGGAGCCGAACGCGGACGGAGATCGGGGGACGGCACAAGGGACCGTTCAGGGCGGTACCGTGCTTGCGGAGCCGTTCGATCTCGTCGTCTTCGGCAACGTCCTCTCCGAACTCGACGATCCCGCCGCCGTACTCGGTGCCGGAGTCGACGCGCTGGCCGACGACGGAAGCGTCGTCGCGCTCGCGCCGGCCGATCGAGAAACCGCTATCGGGCTCCGCCAAGTCGAGCGCGCGGTCGCCACGCCCGGAAGCGGGATTGACGTCTACTCGCCGACGCTTCGACTGTGGCCCGACGCCGCGCCGTCCGACCGCGGGTGGTCGTTCGACGTCCGCGACGACCTCGCGGTGCCGCCGTTTCAGCGCCGACTCGACGAGGCAGCAAGCAGGGGGACCGCCGACGAACCCGGCGAGTTCCACAACGTCGACGTCCAATTCGCCTATTCGATTCTTCGGACGGACGGCAAGCGCCGAGTCGACATCTGGGCAAGCGAGGATCGGTGTGGTCGAATGGCTGACTCCGAGTCACACGTTACCGACCGCGTGAACCTGCTTGCGGTAAAACTTAGCCACGACCTCAGCCAGGGCGGAAACGCGGTGTACCGCGTCGGCGACGGCTCACAGTCGATCGACCACTATCTCGTGAACACGCGCGAGACGACTCTTAACCGCGACCTCCGTGAGGCCGGGTACGGGGCGGTTCTGTTCGTCGAGAACGGACTCGTCCTCTGGAACGACGACGAGGGGGCGTACAACGTCGTGGTCGACGACGAGACGGTCGTCGACCTCGTGGCTCCCTAGCCCTACTCCTCTCACGAGACCGACCGCAGGTCGACCCGTCGAGCGATGACGGCCCCGACGAGTGCGAGCGGGACTCCGACGGTGAGGAGGTACGGTGCGGCGTACGCGGCACCGACAACCGCGGCTCGCAGCGCGGTTCCGACGCCGCTCACCGACTCGAAGAAGGCGGACGAGACGCCGGTTTCGTACCACGCCTCGGGCTCTTCGGACTCCGATTCCGGCGGTTCCTCGGAGAGTTGGACGCGGATCGTTGCCAGCGCGACGCGCTCTTCGAGCGAGTCGAGTTGCGTGTCCAATCGCTCGACTTCCGACTGTACATCGGCGAGTTCCGACTGGACCGCGAGCACGTCTTCCGTCGTGTTCGCCTCCTCGTAGAGGTCACGAAGCCGGTCGCGCTCCGCTTCGCGGTTCTCGAGTCTCGCCTCTAGGTCGGCAATCTGCTCGCCGACATCCTCGCTTTCGGTCGCTGAGCGCTCTACCTCACCGAGCGCTTCGAGGTCAGCCATCGCGGCGTCGAACTCGTCGCTCGGAACCCGCAAGACGAGTTCGCCGGAGACGTACTCCTGTTCGTTGCGCTCGCGTGTCTCGCGTGCGCCCTCGCTCACGAACCCGTCGTACTCCGCGGCAATCTCCCGGGCCTTGTCGTCGGCGTCGGCGAACTCCTCGACCGTCACGCGAAGCTCGCCGGTCCGTATCAGCTGTCGCTCAGCCGCGAGCGCAGCCCGCTCGCCCCCGTCGGCACTCGCCGTCGTGAAGCTCGCTTCGAGGTTCGACTCGTCGACGGCTTCTGAATTGAGTTCGTCGTCGGCCGCAACATCGTCTTCGAGACTCTCAGTGGTCTCGATGTCTCCCGGTGCGCCATCGTCACCGTCGCCGAGGCCGGCACAGCCTGCGAGGGCGACCATCGACGCCAGCGCAACGACGACAAGTAGTCGTTTGGTGTCCATACGCGGCGGGAACGACCCGGTAGCACGTAAACGGACCTAAGGAACAAACGGTCGTTTGTCCCTCGACCCGAGACGCTTCGATCGATTCACTCTCCGTCGTCTCACTTCGCCTCGTCCGCGCCGGCCCCGTCGGTCCGCGGTTCGGTTTCGAGTTCGTCGAGGATCGGTCGGTACTTGAGTTGAATCTCGTCCCACTCCCGGTCGGGGTCCGAGTCGGCGACAATCCCGACGCCTGCGAACAGGGTTGCCTGTTGCCTGCTCGCGACCGCCGACCGGATCGCGACCGCGAATGCGCCGTTGCCGGCAGCATCGATCCATCCGACGGGTGCCGCGTACCAGCCGCGGTCGAACGGCTCCGTTTCGTGGATCGTTTCGAGCGCACGCTCCGGTGGCAGCCCGCCGACCGCTGGGGTCGGGTGGAGCGCCTCGACCAGTTCGAGGACGTGTCTGTCCGCGCTCAGCTCCGCGGTAATCGGCGTATGGAGGTGTTGGACGGTCGCAAGCCGCCGGACGCGGCGCTCTCCGGCAGACACCGACGCCGCGTACGGCTCTAACTGCTCGCGAACGGTCTCCGCGACGAGTTCGTGTTCGTGAACGTTTTTTTCGTCGTCGAGGAGCTCTTCGGCGAGCCACTCGTCCTCCGACGGCGTCTCGCCGCGACCGGTTGTGCCCGCGAGTGCGTCCGTCTCGACGGTCCGCCCGCGCAACGAGACCAGCCGCTCGGGGGTCGCTCCAAAAAACAGGCTCGACCCATCGTCGGGCTCGAAGCAGTAGCGATGACAGTCGGGATACTTTGCCGCCAGCCGCTCTATCGTCGCCGCACGCGGGAAGTCAGTGACGAGGTCGGCCTCCAATGCCTGTGCCAACACCACCTTTCGCAGGTCGCCGGTTCGAATCCGATCGACCGCCGCGGAGACGCTCCCGCGCCACGCCTCGCGGCTCGTGGTCCGACGCTGCTCACGGATCCCCGGACGTGGCGGCCGCGACGCCTGTGACGACCGATCTCCCCCCTCCGCACGGTCCTCTCCGAGCTCAGCGAGGTGCTCCCGTTCCCGTTCGAGTCGGTCCTCGACGCCCTCCGCCGACGCGTCGGGCCCAACAGCGGTCACCGTGAGCCACGACCCGTTGTCGGCGACCGTGACCTGAACCCGCGGAAGTACGAACCGCGCCTCGGGAAACGGAGCCCACGGCTCCCCGGCACACGCCCCCTCGTGAAAGGCGAACCCGCCGAACACCCGGGGGCGAGCGGCCTCGGTGCCGGCGTGGACATCACCAGATGCGAACAGTTCTTCAGCCGCAGTGCGGATCGCGGCGAAACGGTCGGGCCCGCTCGCAGTCAGCGTCGCGGCTGATCCGCCGCCGATGATGAGTGCGTCGTCGGGGGCGCTCCACGTCGTCCGTGGCGACGGGAGCGCGTCGAAGACCGCCGCGAACGACGGATCGTTGATCGCCGTCGTGCGGCTGACGAGCGTCGCAGACGACGTCGATCGCGCCGGTTCCATTGAAATTCGATCGGGCCCCGGGCCTCTTAAGGGTGTCAACTCAGCTGTATCGCTCCTCGTTCCACGGGTTCGCCGTGTCGCTGTAGCCGCGTTTCTCCCAGTAGCCCAGTTCACGCTCCGTGAGGAACTCCACGCCGGAGACCCACTTTGCTCCCTTGTACGCGTACTTGTGTGGGGTGACGACGCGAATCGGGCCGCCGTGGTCGGCGGGGAGGTCGTCGCCGTCGTAGCCGTACGCGAACAGGACGCCGTCGTGGAGACAGTCCTCTAAGGGGAGGTTCGTGGTGTAGCCGTCGAGCGCGTGAAACAGGACGTGTTCTGCGTCGTCGTGAACAGACGCGCGCTCGACTACTTCCGCAAATTCGACGCCGGTGAACTCACAGTCGAGTTTGCTCCATCCAGTTACACAGTGGAAGTCCTGCCGCTGCGTCGCGGATGGGAGCGCGCGCACGTCCGCAAGCGAAAGCGAGAGCGGGTTCTCGACCGCACCCCATACCTCGAACCGCTCGTCGTCGGGATCCCACGAGGGCGTCCCGCTCTTCGAGAGCACAGGGAACTGGTCAGTCTCGCGCTGTCCCGGCGGAAGGCGGTCGTCGCCGTACTCCTCGTAGATGTCGGTGTGGTCCTCGACGGCGGAGCCAGTGTTTGTGCTGCCAGCGGCCGACTCCTCGTCGACAATGTCGTCGTCGCTCGCGCTAGTTCCGGTCTCGGTCATACGCCTCGTTCGACCCGGAGAACCGTATCAGTACCGCTCTCCGGTCGATCGCCCGACACGTCGTTTATAAATATACAACTGAAGCTACTGATAGTGAATTATTATTTTTTGAACAGAGAGATACAGTTTGTATTTCGCCGATCTCCGACGCTACATTTATATGCGGCATCCGATTAGACCCGGACAGCAAATGCCACAAGTGGAGATAACCGTACCGGAACACCTAGAAATGCAGATAACCCAGATGGTAGAGAAGGGGGAGTTTCTCAACCGTGAGGAAGCGGTTGAGGAGTTGCTTTCGACCGGAATCAAGGCATATAAAACGAGCGGGCCGAGGGACGACGAGGACTCCGGCGGATTCGAGGACGAAGGGATGATGGGCCACGAGGACGAGTACGTGTTTTAAGCGTCTTCGACGACTCGCTGCCTTGTAATCTGTGGCCCTTCCAAAAGCGTACATCCACGTGCTAACACCTCATACAGGAGCGGTTTCGCAGTTCCTCGATGATGCGGAACGATCGTTTCTGGAACTCGGCATTGCTCCCACCATCGATCGTCCCCGCACCGTCTCCGTTGGGACTGCTGACGAGTGGGCGCAGACATCTCCGGCTGCTGTCTCTGAGGGCGGCTGGCTCCCGTATCTCGCGGCTGATACTCTCGACGAACTCGACGCTGATGGATCAGCAACGATCACGTATGCTGGGATCGCCGGCATGCGAGTCGTCGGCCGCGTTCTCAGGGAAACGACCGGCTCCCATCCGTCGGTTGTGCTTCAAGAACACACGTACACCGTGACACCGGACACGTACACAGTCTACCGGTACGACGAGTCGAGCGAGACGTTCCAAGCAGTCGCACACGGACGCAATTCGAGTGAGCGGTAGACGGCGTCGGTGTCACTCGACGCCGCAACTGGCAGTCAAGCTACCGCGTTTCAATTCCCAAGCGCCGCGATATCGGCGCCCACGGCCGCCCGAGCGTCAGCCGGATTCGGGTCGCTGTCGACGAGATGTGTCGGCTCACACGTGGGCAACGCTTCGATGTGGCCCACAATCGCCTCTCGGTACTGATCAGCGGCCGGGATTCCGTCGCTATCACCCCAGATATCGTTGATGACCGTCATCGAGTCGATGCGCACCTCGACGGATCTCGGCGTACACCGCGTGGTCAGCGTTTCGAGCCCGAGGTGGAGGGCAGCGTACTCGGCAGTGTTGTTCTCGGCTCGGGAGCCTACTGGCATCCCTAGCCGTGCGATCGACGCGTCAGCAGCGCGGATGACCGCCCCTGCGCCAGCCGGGCCAGGATTTCCCCGGGAGCTCCCGTCCACGTAGAGAACGATGTCCGCACCGTCAAGCTCGTCCCACCGCTCACACGGTGGGGGATCGGCAGCGAGTACCGCCTCGATAGCTACCCGAATCTCTTCGTCAGTCGTCCCGGGCTCAAACAACCCTCCGTACCCGGTGACCGCAGCGTCGATGGCGTCGATGGCCCGGCCGATCTCGTACCCGTACTGTGCGAGCACCTCGTCGACACGTCCCGCGAGCGGCGAGAGAAACGCTGTCGGTATCCGAGCCATCTCACCAACACCCCCGACGATATGACCACTCTAAAACGATCCGCGGCACGGTACAGTGACAGAGGAGGTGCCCGGTCAGATCTGATCGCGCTGGCATGCGAGTCACTCTCCGGTCAGTCCGGCAACGACCACGTACAAACCAAAGGTGGCAACCACTGTACCGGCCAGTTGTGTGCTCGCCGTCGGGAGGAGCCCAACGTCAGGATACAGGAGCGGTGCGAACATAAACCACCCGCCGAACGCCGTCGTCAGTACGGCCGGCGGCAGGCTCGGACTCCCCGTTTCGCGGAGTAGCTGGACGTTTCTGGCGGCGAAGACGACGCCGAAAAGCCCGCTTGAGACGATGCTTCCGGCAAACGCGCCGGAGGTATCAACGATGATCGGGGTGAGCGTGGCAGTCACACACGCAAGCGTACAGAGAAGCGTCGATACGAGTAGGAACCGTGACGGGTCGTTCTCGCCCATACGAACACATCGAGGCCGAGCCGATTAATTCGCTCGGCCGGTTGAACCGTGGCCTGAACGTGACAGAAAATAAGATAACGTGAGCGTGGCATAAGGGGTAAGCGTTGACGGAGCGAGGCGTACGTATGGAGATCGTCGACATGGATCACGTTGCGATTCGCGTGAGCGACCTCGACCGGGCGCTCGACTTCTACAACGGATTGCTCGGACTCCCGGTTCGGGACAGGGAGCGTTTTGACGCCGGAACAGTGCCGTACGTCGCCGTCTCCGCCGGTGGGCGGCACATTCATCTGGTTCCAACTGACGAAGACGACATCGACGTTGGCGGGGAACATCTCTGTCTCCTCGTTCGGTCAGCCGACACCGACTCCCGGGATGAACTCGACGAGCTACTGGATCGGCTCCGCAGCCACGGCGTGCCGGTCGAGGAGGGAGAGCCGTACGAGCGGTACGGGGCGTACGGTCGCGGCTGGGCAGCGTACGTCCGAGACCCTGACGGTCGCCGCGTCGAACTCAAGCTTCACTAACCGGATGCGTGGTCCGACTGCGACGATATCCCGGAGTTGCGCGCTACACCTCTGGTCCGTGCGTGTCACCCTCAACAACGCTTAAACCGGCTAGGGCCCGTATTGGAGGCCATGCACAAGGACGAGCTGCTTGAGCTACACGAACAGATGGTCACCATCATGGAGCACTTCCGGAGCCAGGAAACCGTTGACGACGCGCTGTTCGACCCCTACGACGAACTCGATGTCGACCCGTCACACGTTCACAAGTCGAAAAGCGAGCACAAACACGCCGTCTTCGTGCTTGGCAATGCGCTTGCGAACGCGATGAGCGAGGACGAGTTCTCTCCCGCCGGCCGGGTCGGAAAGCGGATGGAAGAGCTCGCGAAAGACGCCGAGAACAAGATCTGAGGCGTCCGGTCGCGGGGCGGAGACGACGATATCTGATACGCTCCCGGGAGCGTACTGTCGACCCGCGAATTGATATGTGGGCGGTCGCTGTGTACCGCTATGGTCGTCGAGGCGCTCTCGTCCGATGCTGCCCACCTAGCGCTCGTCGGAGCAGTCGCGCTCCTCGCGTTTGCCGTTATTTATAAAATTGACCGGCCAGCCGGGTCGTGGAGTCAGCGACTCCGGTCACGGTTCGTGTTCGGCGTGCCGTGGGGAACGCTCATCGCAATCGTGTTCGTTATCGGCGTGTACCTCTTTGTACAGGGCGGCTTGGAGAACCCGAACCGACCGGTCGTGATTCCCTTCCGCGCGTGGTCGTACTTCTATCCTGAGGGTATTCTCTGGTCAGGGTTCGCCCATTCGAGCCGGAGTCATATTACTGGGAATCTCCTCTCAACGCTTGTTGCGGGCACACTCGCCGAGTACGCCTACGGCCACTATCCGCGAACACAGGACGAATCGTCGTCTGACTCCCTGCGAACGAACCCCTACGTCCGGGCGTTCGTCGTCGTTCCGGGCGCAATACTGACGTTTGGGTTTGTTTCGTCGCTGTTCGCGCTCGGTCCCGTAATCGGCTTTTCGGGCGTCGTCTTCGCGCTGTGGGGGTTTGCGCTCGTGTTTTACCCGATCGGAACGATCGCTGCGCTGACGGGGTCGACGCTGGTGAGTGTCGTCCACTCGACGATCCAGAACCCGATCGAGTTTGCGGAGGCAAGCGCCTCCTACGGCGCGCCGAGTTGGGCGAACATCGCCGTACAGGGCCACGCGCTCGGGCTGATCGCCGGAATTCTCGTCGCAGTCTGGCTCGTCCGACGGCGACAATCGGGACACGACCCAACTTCCCATACTACGGCGATCGTCGTGTTCGGCGCGGTCCTACTGTTCGGTGCGTCACGTCGTCTCTGGGCGGTGTACTGGTATCTCGGCAACGACCAGTACGAACTGTACCGGGCGATCGGACTTGCGCTGCTCGTTCTCCTCGCGTTGATCGTCGCCGTCGCGGTCGCGGGCCGTGAGGAACCGTTCCGGCCAGCTGAAGCCGTTCCGGACCCTGAAACGCTCCGTGAAAGCATCGCCTCGGTGACACCCGCCGCGGTCGGGTTGCTGTTGGTGGTCGGCGCGCTGGCGGTCGTTGCGGGGCCGGGGATACTCCCCAACCTCGTTACCGTTGACGAGGGCGACACACCGGGTGATCCGATCGAGATCGAAGGGTATCAGGTGACCTACGCGGAGGACGTCGAGGACCAGATGGTGAGCATCGTTGATATCGAAGCGTTCGGGCGTTCCACGTCGGTACGTACGTCTGGGGTGATCGTGTCGAACCCAGACAGACACATCTGGACCACGGCCGTCTCACGCGGGAACCTCGCGTTCTGGGGCTATCGAAGCGTCGACGTTGGCGGAACCGGGTGGCGTGAGACTGTTCAGATACAGCGGTCGGGGTGGGTGGCGACCGGCGGCGGCCCGACCTACCGCGTCGACGGCGTCCACAACGACACCCGGTCGACGCTGTTCGTCAGCGATCCGGCCGAAGCCGAACCGAGACTCGACGGTCGAAACGTCTCCGTCGCGGCCGTCGAGGGTGGCTTCGAACTCCGCGTCGAACACGACGGCAGCACGGAGACGGCGGCGATCCCCGGGTCGGGCGAATCAACATCGCTTCAGGGAGTCGAGTTCGTTCGTGAGGATCGGCGGATCTACGCCGAGCGTGACGACTCCCGGGTGCGGATCGCGAATCAGGAACGGTATGAGGGGCGACAGTAAGTACTCACAAAGGTATATGACGCGGTAGTACCCTACGACCACTCAATTCGATACACCTCGACAGCAACGTCCTGTGAGTCCGCGGTGTGATGCTCAAACTGTGCGTCGACTGAAAAGTCGGCGGCGAATGCGTGTGTCACTGTCCCACCGTTATCGGCGGCAAACGACTCCACGAACTCGCGGCTGCCGGCGTTGTGAACGGAGTACGACACCGACGCGACCTCGCTCGCCGTCACGAGGAAGTCACGGTCAGCGTTTCGATTCCCATCTTGAGCACCGAACGGGGGATTCATCACGACGGTGACTGGGTCTGGGAACCGCACAGGCGGGCGGGTCGCGTCCGCCTGTATCCAGTGAATCGGAGCGCTCGCGGCGACTCGTCGCTCGTTTTCGATTGCGGTCGACACCGCGTTGCGGTCGAGTTCCACGCCGACCACGCGAGCGGGACCACGGAGAGCGGCGGCGAGCGCGAACATCCCCGTACCGGTACCCAGATCGAGAACGGTTCGTCCGTCGATATCCCCGTGGAGGTCGGCGAGGTGAACGACGTGAGCCGCGAGATCCGGCGGTGTTGGGTACTGTTCGAGCGCTGCCCGGGGGTTATCGAATCCGACGACTACCCCCAGCTTGGTCGCGAGCGAGCGCTTGGTCGCCATCACCTCAGGCGGCCGCGTCGCTGGTTCGAACGAGTTCGACGCCTTCGCGTCGAGCGCGCTCAGCGAGCGCACCGAGCGTCGGTTCGACGGTTTCGGGGTCGGCGATCTCACCGACGCTAACCTCAATACGACCGGCTCCGAGGAACGCGGCGGTCCGAACGAGTTCCCGGAGTCGATCGGCTTCTTCCTGCGTCGCGAGCGAGCAGTCCTCGGCGAAACAGGCGTCGACCGCCAGCGCTGCCGGGTGGTAGCCGCGAGCGGCGAGGCCGGATTTTAACTCTCGGAGCCGCTCCGGCGCGGTGCTTTCGAGGTCGCTGGCGTCGATGACGATTGGGTCAATCTCAGCCGGTCGACAGCCATCTAGCGCGGCGTCGATTCCAGTGGACTTCGTTGTGCTCATACCCATCATAGTTTAGGGTTATACAAAAACCTTTTCGAATGCTTAGTAGTAATACTCTAGTTCGGACTGGCCTCCGTCATCGGTTACGACTGGGTGGCGGGTCGAGTCTCCGTCATCGGTTACGAGTGGGTAGCAGACTGAGTCAGCAGCCGGCTGTGGACTCCGTGCGGTCGACCGCTCTTGGGAAATCCAGCCGCGCACTGTACTCCAAACCCTCGTATTTGCGCTTCTACGCCGGGTTCTCTCCGATTCCTCGTTCTCCAATTCGTATCCGGAATCAGACATCCACGCGAAGGTTTAAATACAGCTATATCCAGAAATCTTATAATGGAACGTCCGAGCAGACAGCGTCAGCAGGAGCGAGACACTGAGCGGGAGTCGGACGAGGACGCGGTCACGTGCCCGGAGTGTGGGTCGGACGAGATAGTCACCGATGCGGATCAGGAGCTTGTTTGTGAGGACTGCGGTCTGGTGCTGGACGAGCAGACGATCGACCGTGGACCGGAGTGGCGCGCGTTCAACCACTCCGAGCGGCAATCAAAGTCCCGTGTCGGCGCTCCCATCACGGAGACGATGCACGACAAGGGGCTAACGACGACGATCGACTGGAAAGACAAAGACGCCTACGGACGGTCGCTCTCCTCGGAGAAGCGCTCGCAGATGCACCGGTTGCGGAAATGGCAGGAACGGATTCGGACGAAAGACGCGGGCGAGCGGAACCTCCAGTTCGCGCTCTCCGAGATCGATCGAATGGCGAGCGCTCTGGGTGTCCCCCGCTCGGTACGCGAGGTGGCCTCCGTCATCTACCGACGTGCGCTCTCGGAGGACCTCATCCGGGGGCGCTCGATCGAGGGTGTCTCCACCGCCGCCCTGTACGCCGCCTGTCGACAGGAGGGAATCCCTCGCTCACTCGACGAGGTCGCGGAGGTCTCTCGTGTCCCACAAAAAGAGATCGGTCGCACGTATCGCTATATCTCACAGGAACTTGGCTTGGAGCTGAAGCCGGTCGATCCGAAACAGTTCGTTCCTCGGTTCGCCTCCTCTCTGGAGTTGAGCGAGGAGGTACAGTCGAAGGCGACCGAGATAATCGATGTCTCCGCCGAGCAGGGCCTGCTCTCGGGAAAATCTCCGACGGGGTTCGCCGCGGCCGCGATCTACGCGGCCTCACTGCTCTGTAACGAGAAGAAGACGCAGCGTGAAGTTGCTGATGTCGCGCAGGTAACTGAAGTCACCATTCGAAACCGGTATCAAGAGCAGATCGAAGCAATGGGATTTCGCTGACCTCCGTTTTGTGAGACGGTTCGGTTATGTTGTTGGGATCGGGTTTTTAATCGATGCCGAGCGTATCGCCGATCGATATGTACGATGAGATCCTCGTTCCGACCGACGGGAGTCCTGCGTCGGACGCCGCGCTCGAACACGCGGTCGACCTCGCGGCACAGTACGGTGCCCGTCTCCATGCGCTCTACGTTGTCGACGGGGCCGCCTACTCGACGCTGGAAGCCGGCTCGGAGATCGTCGTGGAGGCGCTCCAGTCGGAGGGGGAAACCGCGACACAGCGCGTCGCGGACGCGGCTGCGAACGCCGGGGTCGACACCACCACAACGGTGACGACGGGAACTGCCTATCAGTCCATCCGTGACTACGTCGCGGACAACGAAATCGACATCATCGTCATGGGCACGCATGGTCGGAAGGGTCTCGACCGCTATCTGCTCGGAAGCGTCACTGAGCGCGTCGTCCGGACCGCAGATGTCCCCGTGCTCACCGTTCGACAGTCGACGGATGAGTAACTCTCAACCGCCGACGGAGGCGGAGGTGTAGCCGTGCGCGACTGGCTGTCCCACCGCGTCGTTTCCTCGCCGGATGACGTTGCGCTGATTCGCGCCAAGGACGGGGAGGCGTGGTCGTACGCGGATCTCGACCGGCTCGTCGACGAGACTGCCGGACGACTCGTCGCCCACGGGATCGGTCCGGGAGATCGAGTGGGTGTTCTCACGCCGCCGTACGTCGGAACCGTCGGACTGATCCACGCCGCGATGCGTCTCGGTGCGACGTTCGTCCCGCTGGGCGAGCGACTCACCCCACGTGAGCTCGGTGAGCGGATTGAACGCGTCGGTCTCTCGGCGATCATCTGTGCGGAGCCGACCGAGTCGGACGCGCTCGCAGCCGTCGACGACGTTCCGGTGTTCTCCGTGGACGACCCGGGGGTTGACGCGGTCGAAGCCGTCCATGGTGTCGAGCCGGAGCCGGTCGAACCGGCCGAGTGGTCGTTCGACGATCCGCTCTGTATCCTCTTTACCTCCGGCACGACTGGCGATCCGAAGCCCGTTCCGTTGACCGCCGGCAACGTGTACTCGTCTGCCGTCGCCTCCGCGTTCCGGCTGGGGATCGATCCCGACGATCGATGGCTGGTCTCGCTCGCGCTCCATCATATGGGCGGGCTGGCCCCAGTGTACCGGTCCACGCTCTACGGGACGACCGTCGTTCTCCGTGAGGGGTTCGACCCGGGTGGAACCGCGGACGACATCGACAAATACGACGTGACCGGCGTTTCGCTCGTCCCGACGATGCTGACGCAGATGCTCGACAGGCGCGGGACGCTCTCGGACTCGCTTCGGGCCGTGTTGCTCGGCGGTGCGCCCGCCCCCGATGAACTGATCGAACGGTGCCGTGACTACTCGATTCCCGTGTATCCGACCTACGGAATGACGGAGGCGGCCTCACAGGTTGCGACCGCGACGCCACAGGCAACGAAAACACGGATAAACACCGTCGGCCGACCGGTGTTTGGAACGGACGTGACCATCGTCGACGAGGATGGTTCACCGGTTTCGGCGGGGGAGACGGGCGAAGTCGTTGTCGACGGACCGACGATCACACCTGGCTACATGGGCGTCGACGACCTGACGGACGCGTTTGGTCCGTACGGGCTCCACACCGGAGATATCGGTCGACTCGACGAGGATGGCTACCTCTACGTGCTCAACCGGCTCGACGACAGGATCATCACCGGCGGCGAAAACGTCGAACCGGGCGAGGTAGCCGACGTACTGCGGGAACATTCCAGCGTCGACGACGCCGCTGTCGTCGGCCTCGACGACGACGTGTGGGGTGAACGCGTCGCGGCCCTCGTCGCCGTCGACGACGAACTCTCTGCCGAGCAGGAACCGGCCCCTACCAATGAGCCGGCCGCTACGGACGAGGGGGCATCCGGAGAGGACGCGACCGCTCCCGACGGGACCGTCGACGACGAACCCGGTCCGCATTCCAGAGACGGGACGGGAGAAGAGGGTGTCCCAACTGAGCCAACGCGCCCCGGAAACGCCATCGACGACGCGGGACTCATGTCGTTCGTCAGAGACCGCCTGGCGGCGTTCAAGATGCCCCGGACGATAGCTTACACAGACGAACTGCCCCGAACGGTCTCGGGAACAGTTGACAGGGATGTCGTCCGCGAACGCCTCGCTGAGGTGGGATACGAGCCACGGGACGGCTTCGGTGCTGCCGGGTTCGAACCAGCCGATCCGGAACCTCCGAACGACCCGGAAACCGGAGCGGGTGAGACCGATCGCACAAATGATGACGGACCGACGAGCGACGACTCGGAGCCGACCAGCGACAACAGGCCGACAAGCGACGTGGCGGGGACATCCGACGACTCGGAGCCGAATGAACCGGACGGGACGAGAAGCGACCTCACGGCGACGGTGCTCGACGAGGATACTCCCGAGTCACCGGATCCCACCGACGGGAACCGCGACGACGAAGGCGAGGACGGCCCCAGGGAACCGTCGGCAAACCGGTAGGAGAAGACACGTCGGCCACAGCCACACCGGACAACCGTCACCCGTGCCGAACCGGTTTTACTCCCGGAGCGCGTGGGTCAGATCGATCACCGAGAGGCCGCTGATGAACGTCCCTGACGATCCGCCAAACGTCTGTCCCGCCTGCGGAGACAGCTATGAGTCCGTCTCCCGTCACGCCGACGGCTTCGTGGTCAATCTGCTCGACAACGACCGATATCGGCGGGTGTGTTTTTATCCGAACAAAAGCGACGGCGGCGAGGCCGCACTCGACTGCTATCACCACACTCACGCGGAGGCCACGGGCGCGAACACCGAAGCCGATGGCCCGGAACCGGTGGTGCCCACGGAACGCTCTTGAGACACTGACGCGCCCCAGCGATCCGCTCGTCTAGAACTCGGTCCCCGTCGTGATCGATGTGTATCCACCGATCAACGCGCCCGAGAGGTCGAGGTTTTCGAGGGTTGACTCCTCGTCAATGACTGAGTTTCGGATACGGCAGTTGGTGACCGTCGCGTTCGGAAACACGACCGACCGTTCGAGCGTCGAGTCGGTCACTTCCGCGCCGTCCATCACGTGGACGACATCACCGACCTCGGTGTTCGTTACTGACGCCCCGTCCTCCACGAGTGAGCCGCCCTCAAGCGCGTACTCGACCGCGTCGAGGTAGCTCTCTGCGGTGCCGATGTCGAACCACGCACCGTCGAAGGTGAACGCGTGAACCGGCTGGCGCGACTGGAGCCACTGGATGAACCAGCCGGGTTCGTCCGGGTTCTCGCCGTCTGCGAGATACGTTTCGAGGTCCGGCAGCGTCTCCGCGGGGAACGCGTAACACGCGATGGAGACGAGCGTGCTCTTCGGGTCGTCCGGCTTCTCTTGGAAGTCGACGACTCGGTCGCCGTCGAGGCTCACGAGCCCGTACGACCTCGCTCGCTCTTTCGATCCGACGTCGTACGCGGCGAGCGTCGGCGTCCCCTTCTCCTCGAAGAAGTCGGTGAACTCCGCTAGATCGAAGCTGATCATGTTGTCGCCGGCGACGACGATCAGGTCGTCGTCGACGC
>CAYRWH010000017.1:0-17583 GCA_964427935.1 uncultured Halobellus sp.
GGAGCGCGAGGAGTACGAGCGCACCCACGAGTTCTACCTCTGTGAGGTGTGTTCGCTTCGCTTCGAGTTTGGCGAGGCGATGGACTTCGGCTTCGAGTGTCCCGAGTGTGGTTCCCCACTGGACGCGATGGAGAACGACCGACTGCGCGAGGCGATGGGTCGGCGCGTCGAGGAGCTTCGCGACGAATTGAACGTGGACGTGACCGGCTGATGGTCGTCCTCGCAACCAAGTGCTACGTCGAGGGCGACGCTCGCGAGCGCGCGCTCGACGGGATGAATTCGCTCGTCGGCAACGATGTCGGCGAACTCGCCGTCGACTGGCAGGTCGGCGTCCGCGACGACGATTTCGTCCAAGTCGACGTGACCGGTGAGGACGCCACGGTCGCCCGGAACGTCCTCGCGGAGACGTGGGGAGAGGTCGTCGCCCACGACGAGGGACTCGTCGCGGGAGAAACGTACGTCGGAACCCTCGAATCGTGGGACGACGACGGGTTCGTGCTGGACGCAGGCGAGGACGTGCGCGTTCCAGCCGACGGTCTCGGACTGGGTGTCGGCGCGCCAGAGCAGGTGGTTGAACGATTCGGACTGGTTCAGCACCTCCCGCTGACGTTCGTCTACGGCGACGCCGGCGATCCGGAGGCAGACTCGCATCGACTCGCCGACGAGGAACGGGACCGGCTGTACGACTGGCAGCGGGGGCCGGGGCGTCTGAACGTCAACTCCGCGACGCGTGGCGAGGTCCGCGCAACGGTGAACCGCGCGGGCCACGCACAGGACATCGTCACCGTCGAGCGACTCGGCCTCCTCGAACAGAGTATCGTCTGTGCCGAGGGAACCGACCCGCCGGGACTGCTCGCCGCGATCGGTAGTTACCTCCCGGCCGAGATGCGCTGTGTCGTCTGACCCGTGAACCGACGTTTTATCCTTGCCGTTGCCACTGTCGCGCTCCTCGCCGTCAGCGCCGGCTGTCTCGGGTACGTCACCGGTGGGGGTGAGGTCGAAAACGCAACGCTCGACGCGGAGCCGAGCGAACCCTACGACTTCGAGACGGAGCGTGACGCCGAGTTCGACCTCTCCGCCGACGGCACGTATCGAGTGGTGTACAACGTCTCCGAGCGTGACGAACTCCGCCTGTACGAGGGGACTGTGTACGCGGGCGACCAGCCGCTGGAATTTGAGGCCTTCCGATACCAGTACGCTGACGGGGAAGTCATAAACGGGAGCGAGTTCCGCGCTCGTGGCGGTGAAGTGGACCGAACCCCTGACGAGACGTGGGTGCGATTCGCCGACGACATGGAAGACGGTAAACTCGCCTTCTCAGGGAGCGGCTCCCCCCGTCGGTTCACGTTCCTCGCGTACGTTGAGGGCTCACACGCGGTGACTCTTCCGCCCGGCTTCAGCACCGCGGTCCCACTCGTTGGTCACGTCTCACCGCGAAGCCACGAGGTCGAGACCGTCGGGGATCGCAACCGGATCGTCTGGGAGTCGGTGTCCGGTTCGTTCGTCGTGCAGTCGTACCGAGAGACGGACTTGTTGATCTTCGGTGGTATCGTTATCATCGCGTCGATCGTTGCGGTCGTGGGCACCGTCAGGTTCCGACGGCAACTCGAGGAGCTTCGCGAACGTCGCCGACAGATGGGAATCGGGGTGTACGACGACGAAGAAAGCGACGGAACCGATCGGGACGACGGGCGTCCCTGACGGAACCGCGTTTCCAGTGTGTCTTCCGACCCACCGTCCTTTTGAGCCGCGGTCGCGTTAATCGGATATGAACGCCGCCGTCGTCACCGTTGGGAACGAGCTTCTCGTCGGCGACACCGAGAACACGAACGCGACGTGGCTCTGTGCGCGCCTTGCGGACCGTGGCGTCCCTGTCCGACGCGTGACCGTCGTCCCCGATGAGGTCGCCGAAATCGCGCGTGTCGTTAACGAATACCATGCGGAGTACGACGCTACCATCGTTACCGGCGGGCTTGGCCCCACCCACGACGACGTGACCATGGAAGCGGTCGCCGCCGCGTTCGGCCGGGACATCGTTCCAAACGAGGAGGCAGCCGCCTGGCTCGCCGAGCAAGGGTACAGCGCGGACGACCTCGTGGCCGGAACCACGCATCTCCCGGCCGGCTGTCGACCCCTCCGCAACGAGGCTGGTGTGGCACCGGGCGCAGTCGTCGAGTCCACCTATGTCCTTCCGGGGGTTCCCACCGAAATGGAAGCGATGTTCGAGACCGTCGCCGGCGAGTTCACAGGCGCGCCGACACACACGGTGAGCGTCGACGTTGCGGAGCCGGAAAGCGCACTCATCGAGCGGTTTACAGAGCTACAGGAGCGGTTCGACGTGAGCGTTGGGTCGTATCCAGGCGACCGTGTTACTGTAAAGATCACGGCAACGGAGTCAGAGACGGCCGCGGCTGCTGCCGACTGGCTCAGGGAGCGCTCGGAATCAACGACGCCGGATCGGGACTGAGTGTCACCGATAAAGGTACGCAACCCACGCGACGATGAGAAGGAGGGTGAGGCCGAGCAGCGCCGTCGAAATGGCCGAAATCGTCTCCGGCTGAAGCGTTGATAGTAGCATAGATGCTGATTGTCCGGGTTCCATCTTAAACGTTGATCTTTATATCGTGGTCCAGGGCGTCCGTGTGTCGTGATCCAGAACGTCCGAGCCGTCGACCGCGCCCGAGCCGTCGACCGTGTCCAAGCCGGAGTCCGGTGCCGTTTATATATCCGGCACTAAACGGTTCGACATGTACCTCGGCGTCGTGATGAACCCGATCGCCGGAATGGGGGGTCGCGTCGGGCTGAAAGGAACTGACGGGAAGGTCGCTGAGGCGCGGAAACGCGGCGCGGAGCCACGGGCACCGGAGCGTGCCCGTCGGGCAATGGACCGACTCCGTGAAGTCGCTCCTGAGACGACCGTCTCCGCGGTTGCCGACCCGATGGGCGAACAGATCGTGCGGGAGGCTGGCTTCGAGCCGGTGTCCGTCGTCGACCCGTTTGCGGACACGGACCAGTCGAGCGAGTTACCTCGGGAGGTTGAGACGAGCGCCGAACACACCCGGCACGCGGTTCGGGCATTTCGCGACGCCGATGTTGACCTCGTGCTCTTTGTTGGGGGAGACGGGACTGCAACGGACGTTGCGGCGGCGCTTGAGGAAAGCGAGGTTCCGATGCTCGGGGTTCCCGCGGGAGTGAAGGTGTACTCCTCCGTGTTTGCCGTTTCTCCGGAAGACGCCGCCGAAGTGGCGGCTACGTTCACCCGGACAGAGCGCCGCGAGGTGATGGATATCGACGAGGACGCCTATCGTGAGGGTGAGGTCCATCCGGAACTGCGCGGGGTGGCTTGGGTTCCCGTTGCGGAGGATCTTCAATCCTCGAAACAGACCGCTAGCGGCACCGTCGAGTCGCTGGCCGAAGGGGTCGCAGCCGACATCCGGACCCGAGAGGGTGAGGGCGTCACCTACGTTCTTGGGCCGGGGTCGACGGTCGGCGCGATCAAAGCCGAGTTGGGGTTCGAACCCTCTCCGATCGGCGTCGACGTCTGGCGGGACGGTGAGGTGGTCGCGCTGGACGCAACCGAGTCGGAGATCCTCACTGCGCTCGGCGACGAGAACGTTATCGTGGTGTCGCCGATCGGTGGTCAGGGATTCGTGTTTGGCCGCGGAAACCCGCAGCTTTCGCCCGCCGTGATCCGCGAGTGCGACGTGACCGTCGTCGCCTCGCGGGCGAAACTCGACGACGTACGCGCTCTCCGTGTCGACACCGACGATCCCGAGTTGGACGAGGCGCTCGCGGGATGGGTGAAAGTTCGGGTCGGCAAGTTCGAGACGCGGATGATGAAGATCGCCTGATCAGTCGAAACTGTGGATTCCTGCGGTCGTCACCTCGACACCGTCTTCGGTAATAAGAAGTGTGTGTTCCGCCTGACTCACAAGGGCGTCGTCGCTCTCTTTAAGTACAGGGTACCCCTTCACGACGCTCGACTGTTTTAGCCGTCGGAGCGCCATCTCTGTCCGGTCTCCGGTGAGCCACCGGGCGGCAAAGGGAAGCCCGTCAAACTCGGCAATCTCCTCAAGCGCCTTTCGGGCACGACGGTCACGAACGCTCCGCTCACGCTGAAGCTCGTAGATCTCCTCGGCGGTCCCCTCGCCGACCTTCCCGCGACCGTCGGTCGCGAACGGCTCGATGGCAACCGCTTGACCGGGCTCTAACTCGACGGACCGGTCGACGCCACGGTTTGGGACGCTCGGTTCCGTGTGGGCGTCGTAGCGTTGGACCCCGTGTCCGGAGAGGTTGAGGACGGGTGTGTAGCCGTAGCCGCGGATCACGTCCTCTATCGCCTGCCCAACGGTGCCGACCTCGACGCCCGGGCCCGCCTCGTCGACCGCGGCTTCGAGCGCCATCTCAGCTGCCTCAACGAGTTCGGTGGTACCGGTGTGATCGACGGTGACCGCAGCGTCGGCGATGTACCCGTCAACGTGAACACCGATGTCGAGACAGACCATCTCTTCGCCGAACGTCGTCTCGTCGCCTGCTCCCGGGGTCGCGTGTGACGCCTCCGGGTCGACGCTGATATTGACCGGGAACGCGATGCCTGCGCCCTGATCGCGGATAAACTCCTCGACCCATTCGGCTACTTCGATATGGCTCCGTCCGGGTTCAACCATCTCGCGGGCTTCGTTCATCGCCTCGACCAGCACCGCGCCGGCCTCCCGATAGCTTTCGACCGCGTCCTCGTCGAGGGATCCGTGACTCATGTCTCCGGCTTCGAGCAGGGGCCGCAAAGAGGTTGCGGGAAGCGTCGCCGTCGAGACACTCAGTCGGTCGTGTCCGTACTCCGCTCTCCATCCAGATTCTCCGCACGGCTCGAGTCGACACCAGCGTTCGGTCCGGCGTCGGAACCCGTTGCCGCGTCGGCGTCGGGGCCTGCCGCCGCGTCGGCAGCGGAGAACCGCATCGAGACGACCGTTCCGGTCGGCTCACGGCTGTGTATCTCCAGATCACCGCCCGAGCCGGTGACGATCCAGTGAACGAGCCACAGGCCGAGCCCGCTCGCGTGTTCGAGCGGCGTCTCGCGCCCCTCGGAGAACACGGTTCGTTCGATTGGGGGGATCCCGGGCCCGTCGTCAGCGATGTCGAGGCAGTAGCCGCCGTCGTCCGTCTCCGAGATCTCGACCTCGATTGCCGCTCCGTCGCCGTCGTTGTGAACGACCGCGTTTTCGAGGACGTTTCGGATCGCCGATTCGAGCAGCTCGTCGGCGGTGATAACCGCGGATTCGGGCTTCGACAGCGTTACCGAGGCCTCGGGAAACGAGGTTTCAAGCGAGTCACAGAGTTGAGACACGAGAACGACCAGGTCTATCCGGACGCGTTGGTCGTCGTCGTGAAGCGCGATGTCGATCTCACGAGCCTGATCGCTGAGGTGCGTGAGCGTCTCAATCTTCCGGTCGATCACGTCCAAGTGTTCGTGACCGTCCTCGTCGACGTGGTCTCGGAGCAGGTCGGCGTACCCACCGATCACGTTGACATCGTTTTTGAGGTCGTGTCTAAGAACACGGTTGAGAACTTGGAGACGCTGTTCGTGTCGTCGCCCCTCCGTCACGTCGGTGGCAGTGATCACCACCTCGTCCGTCCTGTCCTCAAACAACCGCTCTATCACCGTCTCGAACGTCCGCCAGTCCCCGGTTGCGTGTGCGATTCGGTGTTCGACCGTCTGTGGCTCGTCCGTTTCGAACGCTGCCTCAAAACGACGCTGGCTCTCCGCCCGGTCGTCCGGATGGATCAGGTCGATCATCGGTCTCCCTTCGAGCGAGTTAGGGGGGCGGCCGAGCAGCCGCTCTACCGACGGGCTCACGTAGCGAAGGTACCCGTCGCTTCCGGAGACCGCGATCACGTTCGGCGACTTCTCGATCAGCGCACGATATCGCTGCTGTAGCGTCTCGCGTTCGGTTACGTCACGGATCAGAAGGACGACACCGCTGTCTGTCTCATCTCCGGCGATTCCGGGAGCGGACAGGCCGTGGGTCGACACCGTGAGGAATCGGGGACTATTCGACCCCTCGATCGTCGCGCGTGCGCTCTCACCGGCTCCCCCCGTCCGTACGGCGTCGATGACGGCGGGAGCGTCTTCGAACGCCGACTCGACAAACCCACCGACCCGTATGCTCGGGAAGAGTTCACGGGCGTGGTCGTTAGCGTCGACGATCCGCCCTTCGCTTCCGACCACGACGATGCCGTCCGAGAGGTTCGTGAACACCGTCTTTCTGGCGACTGGGGAGAGGTTGAGGAGGCGGTAGCGGAACAGTACCCACGCGAGCAGTCCCGAGGTCACGGCGAAGGAGATTGGTGTGAGGTCGACGAGCGGTGGCCCGAGGGAGCTCCAAACGGTGACGACGCCGACGCCCATCGGGATCACACCGGCGAGGAACAACAGGGCGGCCTGCCGTCGGAAGACGCCAGATCGCTGGATCGCGGTGCGACCGAGCACCACGAACGTGATCGCATTCACGACGTACGTGTACGCCATGAACCCCAACAGTGCCGGCGTTGGCGTGAACGACAATACGAGGTAGCCGCCGTCACCCGTCACGATCGAAGGCGACTCATAAAATAGCGAAACGGGGCCAAGCGTAAACACCGCGATGACCACCGCCATCGGAACGAACGCAATGATCCCAATCCGGGGAAGACGGAGCCACTCGGGCCGGTCCAAGTACGCCGCGACGAATGCCGGCCACGCGACCGCAAGGATCCCGACGCCGGCCCAGACGAACTGGTTCCAGAACAGCGTCGCATCCAGGGTGGTCGCCGATAGCTGCGCCGCGTACGCGAGCGCCCACGCTCCGCCACCGAGGGCAACCCCGAAGAAGGACAAGACGAGCGGGCGAGAGCCGTGTAACCGGCGAGAAAGCACGTAGGAGGCGAACACGAACGACGCCAACGCGGCGACGACGAGTGGAACCGTGTACGGCGTCGTCTGCCACACCATCATTACGGAACGGAGTTGACTCGCCGATAAAAAACATGCGAACGACGGCTGTTCGCCTGAGACTCGTTGTTTCGACCGGAGCTACTACAGATGTCGGTTACGATCGACCCGACAGAACCCCTCTCCACCCGACTGGAAGCCCCGAGGCGTCGGGACGCTAGTTGGCGCGACCGGGGCCTAAATACCCCCACGCTTGAAGTCGGTCGCCGTCGCCGTCGATCCACCGCTCTCCGATGTCGTCTCGGTAGTACATATTCGGCATCACGATGTCATCAACCCGGTCATATGCTTGCTCCCGGGCAGCATGCATTGTGTCGCCTGTTCCGGTCACGACAATCGGCATCCCGTTGTCGCCAGCAACACGCCACTGCCCGTCAACCTGCTTCGCATCTTCAATGTGGATTCCTTCTCGGCTTTCGGTCTCGAAGACCACCGCTGCGTTCCGAGAGTTTTCGTCGTACGTCTTGTCGTCGTCGAACGGGAATGGCGGCAGGACAATCCGAATACCGATCTGGTACCCATTGTGAACCGCAACGTCGGGGTTGTTGCCGTGAGCGAGGTCATAAAAGAACTCCCCAGTAGAAGACTCAATCGACTCTTCTTGTAGCGCAATCGTCGGATAGCCGAACCGTGGCGTGAATTCCAACGGATAGATACCCGACTCGTTGACGATACAGTTGATGTCGATGCTCCCGACGTACCCTTCGTTGGCGAGCCAGTCTTCAAGTTTGCCGAAAGTTTCCTCAAACAGCTTGTTCTGTCCTGCCCAGAACATCGATGTCCCCATCTCACCGGTCTGTGGCCCGATGTTCCCTGGGAATAATTTCTTATGCTCAAAATTGAAATTGACCTGATCGATGAACTCCTCCCCGTTGAAAAATCCGCAAATAGCGACCTCTACACCCGCGACTTTCCGCTGGAGCTGGAAGCCCTTCATCCGGTGTCCCCACGCCTTTTTATACGCCTTTAGTACGTCGATCACGTCGCTCCCGTCGTCCTCGTTCCCGACGTAGAGCAGGCGTTTGACGTTCTGGACCTCACCGAGCGGCTTGATGACGTATGGGGCCGGGTGCTCTTGTACGTGCTGAATCCCCGCGTCGAAGTCGTTGAAGATGTGATGCTCGATGGTGTTGACGCCGTGTTCTTCGAGTACTTCCATCGCGTACCCACGGTCCTCCTCAAGCCGGTCGGTGTTCGGGGTTCCGCCGACAACGGCGTGGCCCTGCTCACGGAGGTCACGTGCGAGTTCTCCGGTGCCGATATCCGGCCCGACCCAGATATCGTCGAAGACGATCACATCGGCCCAGTCGGTCTCGGCCTCCCAGTCGTCAGTCTTGGGGACGAAGCCGTCACCGATTTCTGTGTCGCTCTCGGACTCAATGTAGTATTTTACATCGTGGCCCTCTCGGTGGACCTGCCACGCGAGGTCGGTGATGAGAGCCGCGTCCGCCGAGACGAACAGAAAGCGTTTGCTGTCCATGATCGTATGGTAAAAGGCGGATGACTTGAGTGTGTGGCACCCGCCCCGTATCGGCGTCGAGACGGGTCGATGCTTGGATTTTGGGAGCATATATAAAAATAGCGCTGTGTTTTCAGTATGTGGGAATAGATGTTTTCTTACTAGAAAATAAGGTTGTTATTGCTGGTTATTTAGAACCAAAGTAGCCACTTTTTTATCTTCACTGCTGGGAATTGAGGACGTAATAGATGACAGTCACCATCGACGCAACTCTCATCGACGCTCTGGAGGTATCCCGATAATGCGGGGACAGAACCACGACTGGTGGCCAAACCAGTTGAATCTGAAGGTACTCGATCAGAACGCGCGCTCGGTCGGGCCGTACGAGGACGACTTTGATTACGCAGCAGCGTTCCAGTCGCTCGACCTCGACGAAATAAAGGCGGATATCGAGGAACTGATGACGACCTCGCAGGACTGGTGGCCAGCAGATTACGGCCACTACGGGCCGCTTTTCATCCGGATGGCGTGGCACAGCGCCGGGACGTACCGCACGGCCGACGGCCGCGGCGGCTCGGACGGCGGCCGCCAGCGCTTCCCGCCGCTCGACAGCTGGCCGGACAACGCAAACCTCGATAAGGCTCGCCGACTGCTGTTGCCAGTCAAACAGAAGTACGGCCGCAAGCTCTCGTGGGCGGATCTGATGATTCTGGCCGGCAACGTCGCCATCGAGTCGATGGGATTCCGAACGTTCGGTTTCGGTGGTGGACGCGAGGACGCGTTCGAGCCCGACGACTCGGTCTACTGGGGGCCGGAAGCAGAGATGGATACGAACGAGCGGTTCGACGAGCCCGGCGAGATTCAGGAGGGGCTCGGCGCGTCCGTGATGGGTCTCATCTACGTGAACCCAGAGGGTCCGGACGGCAATCCCGACCCCGAGCTGTCGGCGAAAAACATCCGCCAAACGTTCGACCGGATGGCGATGAACGACAAGGAGACAGCGGCGCTCATCGCCGGGGGCCACACGTTCGGGAAGGTTCACGGCGCGGACGACCCGGACGAAAACCTCGGCGAGGAACCGGTGGCGGCTCCCATCGAAGAGCAGGGGCTCGGCTGGCGAAACGAGAAGGGTCCAAGCAAAGGTGGCGAGATGATCACGAGCGGGATCGAAGGCCCGTGGACTAGCTCCCCAATCGAATGGGACATGGGATACATCGACAACCTGCTCGAATACGAGTGGGCGGCTCAGAAGGGTCCCGGTGGTGCGTGGCAGTGGATACCGGTCGACGCGGACGACATCGAGACCGCTCCGGACGCCCACGACCCCGACGAGGAGGTCACGCCGATGATGCTCACAACGGATGTCGCGCTGAAGCGTGACCCCGACTACCGTGAGATCATTGAGGAGTTCCAAGAGAACCCAATGGCGTTCGGCATGAACTTCGCGAAAGCGTGGTACAAGCTGACTCACCGGGACATGGGCCCGCCGTCGCGGCTCCTCGGTCCGGAAGTTCCGGACGAAGAGATGATCTGGCAGGACCCGATTCCGGAGGCCGACCACGAACTCGTCGGCGACGCAGAGATTGCCGAGTTAGAGGAACGGATCCGCGAGTCGGATCTGTCCGTCTCACAGCTGGCAAAAACCGCGTGGGCGTCGGCGTCGACGTACCGCGACAGCGACAAGCGCGGCGGGGCAAACGGCGCACGGATCCGGCTCGAACCACAGCGTAGCTGGGAGGTCAATGAGCCGGAAGAGCTGGACTCCGTGCTGGAGACGCTCGAAGATATCCAGACGACGTTCAACGACTCACGCTCCGACGACGTTCGCGTCTCGCTCGCCGACCTGATCGTGCTCGGCGGGAACGTCGCCGTCGCGCAGGCGGCGGCCGACGCCGGGTACGATGTCAAGATTCCGTTCGAACCTGGTCGGACGGACGCTTCACAGGAACAGACTGACGTCGACTCGTTCGACGCGCTCAAGCCGAAAGTTGACGGGTTCCGTAACTACCTCGGCGACGGCTACGAGAAGCCGGAAGAGCTGTTGGTTGATAAAGCGGAGCTGTTGAACCTGACTGCCACGGACATGACCGCTCTCGTCGGTGGACTGCGTGCGCTCGGCGCGACCTACGGCGACTCGGACCGAGGCGTGCTCACCGATCAGCCGGGAACGCTCACCAACGATTTCTTCGTGAACCTGCTCGATATGGGCGTGGAGTGGCAGCCGGTCGCCGAGAACGACGGCGTGTACGAAGCGATCGACCGCGATACCGGCGAGGTCGAGTGGGAAGGAACGCGTATGGATCTCGTCTTCGGCTCCAACGCTCGACTCCGAGCCATCACGGAGGTCTACGGAAGTGAGGGCGAGGAGGAGACGTTCGTTCACGACTTCGTCGACGCGTGGCAGCACGTCATGCGTCTGGACCGCTTCGATCTGGAGTAGACGAGTCGATCTACGGCCTTCCCCGGATTCCAATTGTTTCGGTCGCTTTTTGTGAACCCAGTCTTCTCTGGAGCGCACGTATTTGTCTCTGGGGCGTGACGGGTTACGTATGCGTGATGCGTCCATCGAGCCCCCGCGGGACGGAGCCCTTCCGGACCCGATTCCGAGCGACGAGATTCCTGAGTCGGTTCCCGGTCGGTCGCGGGTCGTTCGGACGAACGGCGTCGACCTCCACGTTGTCGAGGCCGGCCCCGAGGACGGGAAACTGCTCGTGTTGCTCCACGGATTCCCCGAGTTCTGGTACGGCTGGCACGAGACGATCGCGCCGCTGGCGAACGCGGGATACCGCGTGGTCGTCCCTGACCAGCGCGGCTACAACCTCTCGGAGAAGCCGCCGGCTGTCAGTGACTATCGGATAGATACGCTCGCGAGCGACGTAGTCGGGCTGATCGCCGCCTACGACCGCGATACGGCGGCCGTCGCGGGCCACGACTGGGGGGCAGCCGTCGGGTGGTGGCTCGCGATCCACCATCCCGATCGACTCTCGGAGTTCGTCGCGGTCAACGTCCCGCATCCGACTGTCTTCGAGCGCGCGCTCCGGAGTTCGTGGAACCAGCGGCTCAAGAGCTGGTACGTTCTCGCCTTCCAGCTCCCAAAGCTCCCCGAGGCGGTGGCCAGCGCCGGAAACTGGCGGATCGCTGTCCGTAGCCTCCGTGAAACGAGTGAGCCCGGGACGTTCGACGCGGAAGATTTCCGACGCTACCGTCGCGCGTGGAACCGAGAAGGGGCTTTCGAGGCGATGGTGAATTGGTACCGAGCGATCGTTCGCGACCGTCCCGAGCCGGCGACTCCTGAAGTCGAAGTCCCCACGCTCGTGATCTGGGGGGCGAACGACCAGTTCCTCGAGAAGCGGTTGGCCGGTGACAGCGCCGAGTACTGCGCCGACGGACGGTTGCTAACGCTCGACACCGCGACACACTGGGTGATCCACGAGGACCCCCATCGCGTCGCCGACGCCATCATCGACCACACGGACCCGCTTCCGCCCGGCGCGCGACTGTGAATACGGGAGGCAACGACCGAGGGGCCGCGATGATCCTGTGGCCCAACCGATCGGTTTTAGCGCCCGTGGGCCGAGAGGCTGGGTATGACGCTCGATCGATACGCCGACGCCGTCGATACGCTCGATCCCGCGACCGGCGAGGTGGAGACGGCCGAACTCATTGTCACCGACGACGTGCTGGTGAAGGCGTTCGTTCTCGGACCCGGCGGCGAGGTCGACGCCCACGAACACGGAGACGCGACCAACGTCTTTCACGTCCTCGAAGGAGAACCGACCGTCGTCCGCGGGGACGAGACTGAGCGCCTCGCCGCGCCCGCCGTCGTTCTCAACGAACGCGGGGATGTCCACGGCGCCCGTAACGACACCAACCAACGCGCCGTACTCACGGCCAGCCTCTGTCCGCTTCGATAATGGTCGCCGAAATCGATCCGGACGAGCTGGCAGCGTTACTCGGGCACGGGGAGGTCGATGAGCACGGAGAGCCCGAAACAGATGGAGCGGCGGAGCGAACTGGTAGCGACACACAGGCGAGCGAAGCCGACCTCCGAATCGTCGACATCCGTGACACTCGGGCGTTCGACCGTGGCCACCTCCCCGAGAGCGAGTCGATCCCGTTCCCGGAACTCACGACTCGAATTGCCGAACTCGAAGGTGCGGAACGGATCGTGACCGTCTGTCCACACGGGATTGCCAGTCAACAGGCGGCACAGCTGATCGAAAGCTACGAGGGGACGACAGATGCCCGCGTCGAGAGCCTTCGCGGTGGGATTGAGGCGTGGGAGCGCGACGTAGGCGAATTGGTTCCGACAGCGGACGCAGACGCCGCGGATGCTTCCGGTGACGAGGGGCCTGACGCCCCGTTCTGACGAGGTCAACGGCTTGGTCGGCTCCGGGCTACCCGCGCCGAGCGAGACGCCCAACAGTCAAGAGGAGCGCGATGGTCGCGACGACGACACCAAATCCGGGCACACTCGCTTCCCCGTCGTCGGCCGAGTCGTCGGTTCCGCCGGGCTCCTCGACGGTCACCGACACCGACGCTTCGTTCTCAGGCCCGACAACGGTGATCGTCGTCGTGCCGGCGACATCGAGGACAACGTCGCGCTCGACGGTCGTGTTCGCGCCCGTGTCCAGTGTCACTGGATGTGACCCAACCGAGTCGCCGTTCACGAGAACCTCCACGGGCCCCTCTGCCGGAGTATCTGCGTCGTTTCCAACAGTCGCACTCACGCGGACCGACTCGCCGGCGACGACGCCGTCGGCGTCCGTCGTGACGTTCCGGACGCTGACGGGTCCTGGTTCGGAGACGATGACATCGAGCGTCTCGCTCCCCACCCGGACCTCGTATTCGCCGGCGTCCTCAAACTCGTGATCGAACCGTTCGATCGTCTCTGCGCCGGCGTCGACGCTTCCGGCCTGCGTTGCGACGATCTCGCCGTCGACCCGCATCGAGACCTCGTAGCTGCCGGCGGTCCCGCCCGTGTTCGAGACGCGAACCGCGAGCGTTAGGCGCTCGCCCTCGACGAGTCGAGCGGGGTCGTGGTCGATCGCCCGATCCCGGTACTCGCCGACAGCGCGGACACCCTCGTCGTCGAGCCCGTATCCGACCCGTGCGGGCGTCTCTCCGAACGCCTCAGCGTGCGCCTCGCGACTCCAGACCTCCGGTGTCGCGTCCGTCGTCGTCAGTCGCTCGGCCTCGTCGCGGATCTCGGCTGCGACGGCGTCGTCGCCGCCCTCGGCTGCCGCGTCTTGGACCGCGTCGAGGAAGTCCTCGTTAGTGAGCCACGTGTCCGGATCGTTGCGGTCGACGGGAGCGTCGTTGAACGCGCGAAACGCCGTCGCGAGCGATGCCCGTCCGTCGGTCGCCATCCGAATGCGGCGATCCAACTCCCCGGCGACGAGTGCCCCTTTCACGTAGTCGGCGTCGGCAGCCCATGTGTCGGGGGCTGCGAGAACGGAGTCGGCGTACGGATCCCGTTCGCCGGCCGAGAGGGCTCGCTCGAACGCTTCGAACTCGATGTCGCCGCGTTCGAGCGCGAACAACGCGGCGTAGTACGTCGCGGTCGCCTCAGTGAACCAGCGAGCGCTCTCTTGGGTACGGTACGACTGTCGGGTGTGAACGTACTCGTGCGTCCAGACATCGTCGACTGCGTCGACCGGTTCGGCGTCACGAACCCAGAGGTCGGCGTCACCGATCTGGAGCCCGCGAACCGCCCACGAGACCGATCCGGTCGGGGCGGCGACAGCCAACACCGTGTCGTCGCGCGCACCGACTTGGAGCGCGCTCGACGCGTTCTCGAACGCCCGGAACACCGCCGATGGCGGCGGTTCCAACTCGGCGGCATCGGGGACGATCAGTCTGAACCGCTGGCTCGCACCTTCGTGAACGTGTTCCTCGTAGGGGCCGAGGTACACAATGGCTTGTGAGGCGACCCCTTCGCCGTCAACGGCGTTCTCGCGTTCGAGAGAACTGACGCCACCGGTGTGCCGCCAGTTGGCCGACACCCGAGGCGGACGAACGATGGCCCAGTCGCCGGCGTCGACGAATCGGTACCTCCCGTCCCCGGCGAGGGGGCCCTCAGGCTCCTCCGTCAGATTACCCTCCATGGCGTAGGTGAGCGACGGACGGGTCGTCTCGCCGTCCCAGACCCACTCCTCCTCGCCGTCATCGGTCGCTCGGTCGAATCCGTCTGCCGCTATCGACCCATCAGTCGCGCTCAGTACGGTAAGACGAAACTCGGTGACCGGGTCCGGAAGCCGGACTTCGGTCGTGACATCGACCGTTCCGGGCTCGTCGTTCATGGACAGTTCGTGGCGAACTCCAATCGTGTCCTCACCGATGTCGGCCGGTGCGGTCGACTCCGGATCGATCGCGTGGCTCCCGTCGAGAACGGCCGCCTCGGAGACCGTCTCGTCCGCAGACGAAGTCGCCTCGTCTCCGACTCCGACGCTGCCGACCGCACCGGCGGCGATTCCAACGCCGACAACCAATAGGACGGCAACCGTGACTGTCACCGTTAGATCTGCGACCCGGCCCTCCGGTCGATTCATATGTTACCGGGGAGGGTTCTGTGGCATTACCTCTGTTCATAAGATCGGTGAAACAAGCTGTGACCGGGCGGGACTCGCGCCGATCATAAATGTGAGAGTGGGTGTGGATATCGCTCAGTCTTGCTCAGAACCGCAGCCGTGTGGGTGGTCAGATCGCGTGGACCCGAACCGTCCAGAAATCTCGAAACGCGTCGTGAAGGGCTTCCTCGGGGCGGCCAGTGGCGTCGGTGACGTCGGTGTAGTCGGCGTGTTCACGAACCTCGCCGAGAACGCTCCGCTCGCCGACAACTATCGTTCGCTCCACGTCCTCGACATCGTCGAGGGCGGACCGGGCACGCTTCAGGTGGTCGTCTATCTGCCCTTCGCGTCGACGCTCAAAGCGTCCCTGCGAGAACCCCCCCTTCGAGTGGGCGTCCTTGACGTCGGAGTCGAACCCCTCGAACGAGACGCGCTCGTTGCCCTCGTAGACGCCGAGCGCGAACGTGTCAGAGCGGACGAGCGCGAACGCGAACCGGCCCGTTGGCTGGAACCAAGCGGGGTCGAGTTGGGCTGTGTCCGCCCACTCATCGAACGGCTCCGGCGGTATCGGCACTGACAGGGCGACGCTTACCGCTCCCGTGTCATCGGCGACCACGACCGCGGGTGCGGCCCGGCGGACGAGCAGGGACCGATCGCCGAACCAGTCGGTGACACTTCCCGGAACCGCGTCGTCGGGGACGAACGCGGTGAGCACGCCTTCCGGGTCATCGCTGCGGATCCCGCGGAGGCGACCAATGAGGTCGGTGAGCCGGTCCCCGCTGGCGTCGCTCACACGACGGAACTCTACGGTTTCCTCGTTGCGTTCGGCTCGCTCGACGCGATCCTCAAGCGATTCGATCCGGTCTTCGAGTTGGTTGACACGCTCCTCGGCGCGCTGTCGGTCGGCGACGGCTTCCGAGCGACGCTCCTCCTCGGCCTCGGCGCGCCGCTGTAGGTGTCGCTTCTCCTCTTCGAGCGTCTCGATCCGCTCTTTCAGCTCGGCGCGGCCGAGCAGCCTGTCGATCATACCGGGAGATTGGCTTCGGGATATAAAAAAGGCCCATCGCCAGCGGGAGCGGTCGTTCTAGAGTGGCTCCGAGTCTCTCCCGGGGTGGCTCCAACTCTCCCAGGGTGGCTTCGGACCCACCTCAACTCACCGACTTAGGCGTTCACCGACGGCTCCCAGCCTTCCCAGCGGAGGAGGTTCTCCGCCCGGTCCGCGTCCGCGAGCAGGACGTTTCGAGTGTCCGGAAGGCTCTCGTCGGCGATCGCTTGCGGGACGGCGAGCGTCCCGCTCGGGACCGCCTCGTCGCCGTCGACGGGGATGTGTCCCCCGCCGACCTTCATTACGAGAGGGGCATCGAGCCGTTCGAGGCCCGTTCCCGCCGCGTACAGTTGCTCGTTGACGTGCTCGTGGTCGGCCTGCTGGATGACGGCCCGGTCGCCGTCGTGGGGCTCGACGTACAGTTCCCCCAAGTAGTATCCGCTGGAAAAGCGTTCAAACATTCTGTGCGTGTTATCGTCTACCATGATGGTATATAAGCGTTTCTCGGCGATGTTCGACCGTGATACTCGGGGCGCTCCGTATCGATAGATCGGATACCGATACGTGAGGTGGTTGCCGAGAGCGCACGGACCTACAACCGGTCGCTACGTGTCGTCCGACCGTCGGGCGACTTCGTGGCGACCGAACCCGTATCGGAGCCGGTTCGCAAGTCGCCGTGAGAATCGTCCCTCGTTGCGGGAGTCGAACCGTTCAGCGAGTGCGCCGTATATAAGTGGAACCGGCACTTCCTGTTCGAGCGCCTCCTGTATCGTCCACGTCCCCGTTGACCCGCCGGCAACGTGATCCGCGACATCGCCGAGGTCGGAGCCTTCCTCCGCAAACGCCTCCTCACAGAGTTCGAGCAGCCACGAGCGGATCACCGCGCCGTTGTTCCACGTGCGCGCAACGGTCTCCATGTCGAGGTCGTACCGCCCGTCGTGGAGCAGTTCGAACCCCTCACCGTACGCCTGCATCAGCGCGTACTCGACGCCGTTGTGTACCATCTTCACGTAGTGGCCCGCACCCGACTCCCCCATCCGGTCGTGGCCGTCCGGTCCGGTCGCGACCGCATCGAAGACGGGTGTCATCGTCTCGTACGCGGGCTTGGGACCGCCGATCATCAGCGAGAACCCTTCCGTCGCGCTGGCGGGACCACCGGAGGTGCCACAGTCGAGGTAGGCGGCGTCTGTCGCCTCGGCGCGTCGGACTGAGGCCTCGAAACGCGAGTTACCACCGTCGATGACGATGTCCTCGCCTGAGAGGTGTGGTTCAAGATCATCGAGAGTGGCGTCAACCGCGTCGCCCGCGGGCACCATGAGCCAGATCCGTTTCCCGTCTTCGGTACCTGCTGCCAGCCGGTCACACAGGTCCGCGAGGGAGTCGGCTGGCTCCGCCCCGTTCTCCGCGGCCTCGGCGGTCGCCTCCGCCGAGAGGTCGAACGCGACCACGTCGTGGCCCGCGTCCAGTGACCGGTTCGCGACGATCTGCCCCATCCGCCCGAGTCCGATGACGCCCAGTTGCA
>CAYRWH010000018.1:0-17461 GCA_964427935.1 uncultured Halobellus sp.
GCGACGAGAGCGGTCGCGGTCGCGTCGGCGCTCCGTCCGCTCGGTCACGTCTATGTGGCTCCCCACCGCCCGCAACGGCTCTCCGTCCGAGCCCCGCTCAACGACACGACCGCGGTCACGTATCCATCGCCAGTCTCCCGATTTCGCCTGCATCCGGTGATCACACTCATAAAAGTCGGTCTCGCCGGCGAGATGTGGCTCCAGAACGGCCCACACGTCGTCCACGTCGTCGGGATGGACGCGCTCCTCCCACGCCGAGAGGTGGTTGTCGATCTCCGCAAGGTCATAGTCGAGCATCGTGGCCCATCCCTCATCGAAGGTCACCCTGTCAGTCCGGAGATCCCAGTCCCACACCCCGACATCCGCCCCCTCGATGGCGAGCGAGAGGCGCTCCGAGACCGTTTTGAGTTCGCGTTCACGTCGTTTCCTGTCGGTGATATCCCTGAAATAGACGGACAGACCGGTGTCGGAGGGGTACGCGTGGACCTCAAAGTCCGTCTCTAACGGGTCGTATCGGAGTTCGAACTCCTGCGGGTTGCCGGTCTCCATCGCCTCTCGGTAGGCGGTTTCGAGTTTCGTCCCGACCGTCTCGGGAAACGCATCCCAGACAACTTCACCGAGGATCGCCTCTCGGCTCCGGTCGAGCAGCTCCTCGGCTTGTGAGTTTGCGTAGGTGAACCGCCACTCGGCGTCGAGCGCGTAGAACGCGTCCGTCATCCGTCCTAGATGTGCTTCGAGTTGTTTTTCGGCTCGTGCCCGCGAGACGACGGACTCGATCCGGTTTGCTAACACGGAGAACTGGTCGGTTCCGCTCTCCTTTCGAAGGTAGTCGCTCACTCCTGCTGAGATGGCCTCGCTTGCGACCTCTTCTGACCCCCGCCCGGTGAACAGCACGAACGGGACATCACCGTACCGCTCACGGACGGTTTCGAGGAACTCGATCCCGTTCGTTTCCGGCATGTCGTAGTCGCTGACGATACAGTCGATACGTTCCGATCCGAGCACCGTGAACGCCTCGGAGACGCTCGTCACCGCACTGACGTCGAACCGGTCGTTCGAGCGTTCGAGGAATGACGCCGCCAGATCGGCGAAATCCGGCTCGTCGTCCACGTGAAGGACACGAACCGACATGGACGAGTCCGGCGACGCCCGTACCCCGTTCGTGGCGTCGTTCGCGTCAATCATTTACGTTGACACTCCCCTCCGTGGGGTTAATCGTTCCCCTCTCCGGCAGCGTACTCGACGACGACGATCGATGCGGCGTATCCGATCGCGCCGACGATGACCCCTGCTGTGAGCGCAACTATCGGATCCCTCGCGACGACGTACGCGGACAGGAACGCGACCATCCCAACCGCGTTTCCACACAACAGCCGGAGCGTCCGATAGCTCGGCGTTCTCGTCGACATGGACACACTACGAACGCGCCACGTATAAAATCGAACCGGCCACTCCCCGGTAGCGTTGGCGTACATTTACCTCGGATTGGGCGGCCATCGAGCGCATGTCGCCGAACGAGACGTACACGAGACGACGTGCTGTGCGATGGGTTCGAGTCCTCGGAGCCGTCGTTACGGTCGGACTACTTGCGAGCGTCGGCGTGACCATTGGCGCGTACGGGCAACACGTCGCCGGGCAGCTATCGGTGTGGTTCGAGCGTCCTCCGGTCGGCGTTGACTCGGTATCAGTCGCGCCGACGGTACTCCATGACGCGTCGGTACTCGGTGGACTACTCACGGTCGCGGGTGCCGGATGGCTCGCGCTTCTGTTGTTCGTTCGGGTCGTCGTCCGCCTCAGTACATCCGAGTGAGGGGACTCGTCGGCTACAGTACATCCGTGTGAGGGGATTCCTCGGCGTGTCCTCTGACCGACGGAACGGTTTTTGACCCGGCAACACAACCACGATACATGGTACTAAAAGAGTCAGACTCGGAACTCGAACGCGGTGACGCGGCTCCCGACTTCGAACTACCGGGTGTCGACGGCGAAATATGGACGCTCGACTCCTTCGAGACGGAGGCATTGCTCGTCGTGTTCACGTGTAACCACTGCCCGTACGCGAAAGCAAAATTCGACCTCTTAAACGAGATCGCCGCGGACTACGACGACCTCGCTGTCGTCGGGATCAATCCCAACGACGCGGACGAGTACCCCGAGGACTCGCTCGAAGCGATGCGAGAGCGCGTCACGGACGGTACGATCGCTTACGACGCGTACCTCCGTGACGAGGGTGGCGAGGTCGCGGCCGCGTACGGCGCGGTCTGTACCCCTGACCCGTTCCTGTTTGGTCGCGAGGACGGCGAGTGGCGGCTCCGATACCACGGCCGACTGGACGACGCCTTGAATCCCGACGATGAACCGACGGAGTTCTACGTTCGCGACGCCGTCGAGTCGGTGCTCACCGGCGACGATGTTGACGTGCCTGATCGGCCGTCCCGGGGGTGTTCGATCAAGTGGCCCGAAAAGTGAGGTGTCCGCAGCGACACGTTTGGCGGGGGCGGTCGGAAGACGGGTTCAAATGGATGCCACCCGAACACCAAACATGGGAATGAAAGAGACGGGCGAGGCGGCGCTTCACGAGATCGACCGGTTCGATCGCGGGGTCGGGTGGATAGCGTACCCCGAAGAGACGATGGAGCGAGCCAGCCACGCGATTGCGGTTCCAAACGACGAGACCGAGACGGACGACGTATGGGTGATTGACCCTGTCGACGCGCCGGGGCTCGACGACCTGCTCGCGGAGTTCGGGAGCGTTGCTGGCGTTGTCGTTGGGCTCGACCGACACAAACGGGATGCTGCGACGGTTGCGACCCGCCACGACGTTCCGGTGTACATCCCCGAGTGGATGACCGGTGTCGCCACCGAGATAGACGCGCCGGTGCGCTGGTTCAGTGGTCGCTTGGCCGACACCGGGTTCGAGACAATCCGTATCCGGAACTCGTCGGTCCCACCGTGGCAAGAGGTCGGACTGTTCGACGGTGAGACGCTCGTCGTCCCGGAATCACTCGGATCCGCGTCGTACTTTCGGGGCGACGGCGAACGGATCGGGGTCCATCCGATGCTCCGGCTGACACCACCTCGAAAGGCACTCTCCGGACTCAACCCCGACCGCGTCCTCGTCGGCCACGGAGTCGGTGTCCTCGACGACGCGCCGGCGGCGATAGAGCGTGCCCTCGAGACATCGCGACGCAACGCCCCGGGACTCTACGCGAAGACGCTCCGATCGGCGATCGGGATCTGAGCGCGTCAACGTCGCTGACTCGGGACCGATGAGGTTCAGCGTCGCCGTCGAATCGGCCGGATAGCTATCACTCAACCCGCGGCTTTGGTAGCAGCGACTCGCGGTCGCGCTCGTCGAGCCACTCGATGAGTCGGACCAGTTGTTCGGTCGCGGCATCGAACAGTTGTGCCCCCTTTTCAGCGGTCACGTCGGTTGGGTCGCCAAACGCTCCGTTCTCCGAGTTGTCGATCGCGTCGTAAAAGGTCCGCGCACCGTGAACGACCGCGTCGGAGTCTTCGAGATCAACGAGTCCTCCGTCACGAGCGTTCTCGAACTCCGTCGTGTCGACCAGATCGGGTGCGATATGCGTGATCATCGCGGTTTCTTTTGGCCCGGCGTGAGGGCCGTTGTGTTCGAAGAGGTCGTCAACGAGTTCGGGGATCGATTCGTCCCACATCCACTCGATAGCGTAGGCGCTCCCGTCCTCGTGAAGTCGTCGTCCGACTTCCCGGAGGTGCGAGACGTTGCCGCCGTGGGCGTTGACGTAGACGACGCGGTCGATCCCGTGATACGTGAGATTCCGCGTCAGACTCTCCACGTAGTCACGAAACGCCGGCGGGTCAACCCACAGTGTTCCCGGGAACTGCCGGTGGTGTGGACTGACGCCGATGTCGACTGTCGGCGTTCGAGGGACCCCCGTCTCCTCGGCCGCCGCGCTCGCGAGCGCCTCGGCGATTAGGTGATCGGTCGCGAGTGGAAGATGCGGGCCGTGCTGCTCCGTCGACCCGAGCGGGACGATGGCGGTCGACTCCCCGGCGAGGTGATCACGAAGATCCGGCCACGTGTGGTCCGCGAGGTACATGGAGGGTAGTCGTCCGGGAGGCGTATCAAACCACCCGTCTGCGACGGCATAGGTCGATTCATCCGGGAGGGTGTGGGTCGATTCATTCGGGAGGGTGTGGGGCGGTTCGTCCCCAACGACCTCCTATCGACGGCGCGTGTCGTCACCCTTTTTGTGTCGTGCGGCCGAGATCCTAGGTATGTTCGGAGGAGGCGGTATGAACCCGCGGAAGATGAAACAGATGATGAAACAGATGGGGATCGACGTCGAGGAGATCGACGCCGAGCGGGTCGTGGTCGAGACGAGCGACGGCGACCTCATCTTCGACGGGCCGCAAGTGACCAAGATGGACGCACAGGGACAACAGACCTACCAGATCGTCGGCGAACCAGAGGAGGTCGCCGACGCCGGCGTCGGCGGTGCTGCCGGCGCGGTCGAGGCTGGCGACGACGCCGCGGACACCGACGACGGGATCCCCGAGGAGGACGTTGCGCTCGTTGCCGAGCGGGCTGACGTACCGAAGTCGACCGCCCGCGAGACGCTCGAATCCCACGACGGTGACCTCGCCGCCGCGATCGCCGAGCTGGAGTGACCGACACCGCGTACCTGCTGGTTCACGAGGACCGCGAGTACCTGCTTGAACCCGGGACGGAGTTCGGTACTGACCTCGGCGTACTAGAGATTCCCAACGACGTTGCCGCCGGCGACACCGTCGAGACGCATCTCGGAACCGTCTTCGAGGTACGTGAGCTCCGTGGTCCGGACCTCTTCGACCATCTCGAACGGACTGGCGCGCCGATGATGCCGAGAGATATCGGGCTGGTGATGGGTTTGACCGGCGTTAGCGCCGGGGATCGCGTCCTCGATGCGGGGACCGGAACCGGGATCCTCTCTGCGTATCTCGGTCGAATCGGCGCGGACGTGACCACCTACGAGGTCGACGCCGAGTTCGCCGATGTCGCCCGTGAGAACATGCGAATCGCCGGGGTCGACGAGCAGGTTGCGGTCCGAACCGGCGATCTCACCGAGGAGTTGGACGCGCTGACGGAGGGCGAGGCGTTCGACGTTCTCACCCTCGATACGGGCGATGCGCCCGCTGTCGTCGAGCAGTCGGCAGATCTCCTCGTGTCGGGCGGCTATCTCGCCGTCTACTCACCGTTCGTTGAGGGGACTCGTGAGGCGGTACTGGCCGCTCGGGAGGCTGGACTAACCGAAATCGAGACGCTGGAGACGATCCAGCGGGAAATGGAGTTCTCCGACCGCGGCTCCCGCCCCTCCACCGGCGGTGTCGGCCACACCGGCTACCTCGTGATCGCACGAGCGCCCTGAGTCGCCTCGACTGTTAGATCCGGCTCTCGGCCGGCACAGCGTTTATTCGGGTACAGGGGGCAGATCGGATATGTCAGTCCCTGTCGGGATCGAGGAGGCGCTCGTCGGGCGGTCCGACTTGGTCGCCGCGGGCGTCGGTCTCGATCTGCTTCCCGCCGTCGTCTCGGCTCGTCGCCGGACGAACGGTGGCCAGTGGCGAATCGCCTGCCCTCCGGGCGTCGTCGACGAACTGGGGCGTTCCTTCGCACTCGGTACAGCGGTTGCCGAGGCTCGTGCTCGCGACGAGTTCGAGGTTCGAACAGCAAGCGGCTCCCGACCCGACAGAACGGTGTTTGCGAGTCCGGGTTACGTCGATGCGGTCGCGGGTCCGAGCGACCATCGGACGCTAGTGACCGAGCGTGAGCCGAGTCGAACCACCGCTGTCCACGAGACGATTGTGGAACGGTTTACGGGCGCGGAGCCGGTCTCGATCCGGATGCCCGGACGAACCGAGCTGCTGGCGGCGGCTCGCGATTGGCTCGATAACCGCTTCGCCGACGATCTCGCAGTAGTTCTCGACTCGATCGATCTCGATCCGGCCGGCCTTGACCGGTCGGCCGTGATCGACGATCGGACGTTGTTCGTCGCGCTGGCGGCGCGTCATGATCTCCTGTTTACCGACGTACGGAAGTGGGCTCACGACGTCGGAATCGTCGAAAAGCAACGTTTCAGCGAGGCGCGGAAGGCACTTGAGAGTCGAGAGCTCATTGAGTCGGTCCGGGTACCGATGGACAGAGGCCGACCGAACAACAGGCTCCGGGCGGTCGATAAAACGCTCATCCGCGTCGATCCCGAGGACTTTCTCGCGGCCCTCCGAGAGCGCGTCCGAGCCGGGGATATGCCCGACGGCCCCGACGTTGACGAGGCGAACTCGGGTGACGCGGACCGACCGGTGTGGGACCGTCGCGGACGATAGCGCCGAGCGAGCAGTCACACCTCAGGCGTTGACTCCGAGAGACCGGCAACACGGCACGGTAGCGGGGAGGTTTAGAGCCTCGCGTTGTTTGAACCGGTATGAACGAATCCATCCTGCTCGTCGATGCCCTCTTTCCGCGGGGTATCACGCAGTATCTGCTCGGGGGCGTTCTCATCGGGCTCGGAACGGTCATCATCTACGTCGGCACCGGGATACACGCCGGCGCGAGCACGTTCCTCGAGTCGACGCTATCGTACGCCTCGAAGCTCAAGCGGTTCCAACAGCCAAAATTCGTCTCCTCGCGTGACTGGCGGGTCGTGTTCACGCTCGGTATCGTCGCTGGCGCGGCCGGCTACTCGATTGCGCTCGGTGATTTCGGATGGACGACTGAGGTCCAGCCGTGGCGGCTGTTCGCCGGCGGGATCCTCATCGGGATCGGGACGAGACTCGGGAAAGGGTGTACCTCCGGCCACGGCGTCTGTGGTGTCGGCTCCGGCTCACGGGCATCGATACTCAACGTCGGAATATTCATGCTCGTCGCCATCGGCGTCGCACAGCTGGTGATGGCCGCGGGGGTGACGCCATGAGCGGAGCGGGCGTCGTTGCCGACCACGAGAGCCATCCGCTGTTCCTCCCGCTCGTCTTCATCGGCGGTGCGGTGTTCGGGGTCGGGCTCGCACTCAGCCAGATGGCTCGCCCCGAGATCGTCTTGGAGTTCCTCCAATTCCGCGACTTCGGACTGGCGTTCGTGATGGGCGGCGCGAGCATCGTCGTCGGGGTGACGTTCTGGGCGCTCACACTGTCCGGCCGGAGCGCTCCCCTGACAGGCAAGCGGTTCGGTCGCCGACTCAAATCGATGGACCGAGACGTAGTCGTCGGCGGCGGCGTGTTCGGCATCGGCTGGGGGCTCTCCGGAATCTGTCCGGGCGCGGCGTACGCCAGCCTGGGGATCGGTAACGTCGTGATCCTCTACGGCGTCGCCGGAATGTTCATCGGCGCGTACGCCCAGGGATATCTCCGGGAGTCGCGTGCTGAGTCCGGTACAGCGGCGGCCGCGGACTGATGGAGAGCGGTCGGGACGAAAACACCAAGACGCCACGACGATACACCGACGTATGCGACTCGAGGACTACTGGGGGATCGGCCCGAAGACGAGCGAGCTGTTGACGACGGAACTCGGCGTCGAACGGGCGGTCGAGGCGATCGAGTCGGCCGACGTGCGCACGCTCGTCGACGCCGGACTCCATCGCGGGCGCGCCACCCGGATCCTCCGCCGCGCGAACGGCGAGGCGGCGATGGACGTTCTCGCAACCGGTGACACGCGCGCGGTGTACGACGACCTCCTTACGCTCGCGGCGGGGTACGCGCTTACGGACCATGCTGCCGACCGGATTCGCGTTCTCACGCCGTGTCTCGACCGTTCTGAAATCGAGGAGCGGCTCGATCGTGTTGTCGCGGCCCGCGACGCGTGGGCCGATCTGAGCGACGCTGACCGCGAGCGCGTCGTCGAGGCGTTCAGCGAGTACGACGCCGCCGGCGGCACCGACCGTGCGGCCGTCGAGACCGCACTCGCGCTCCGAGCGGTTGGCCTCACTGGTGAGACGTTCGACGCGCTCGACGCACTCGACGACGACACGCTCCAGGAGGCGGCGGCGGCTCTCGGCGACGTACAGGGGTCGATCGACGGCGACACCGTAACCGTCGCTGTCGGTGCCGACGAGGAACTGGACCGTCGTCGCAACCGACGTGACGCGGCACAGGAGCTGTCGGACGCCGCCTTCGACGTACTAGAGCAGGTTAGAGACGGATCGCTTCGGGACTTCGAGGCACTTCGATCTGCCACGGTCGAACACGTCGCGACAGAGACCGGCGTCGAGCCGGCGACGGTCCGGTCGGTCGCTCCCGACGATGCGCTCGACGCCGCCGACTTCGTTTCCGCCACGCTTCGAGAGCTCGTCGACGAGTTAGAGACGGCGGTCGAGGACCGCGAGGCGACCGTCGCCGCCGATATTCGCGACCGGATCGGGGATGCGGACGGGGATGTCGCCCGTGCGGTCGAGGCGGTTTCGGACGTCGCAGTAGCCCTCTCGCTCGGGCGGTTCGCAGCAGAGGGGCGCATGGTCCGCCCACGCCTCGTCGACGACGGTGTCGCTGTCCGGAACGCTCGAAGCCCCTTCCTCGACGAGCCGGTTCAGCCGGTGTCGTACGCGGTCGGCGAACACGGACTTGACGAGGAGAACCTGGAGTCACAGCGCCCGCCGTCCGGCGACCGAGTGAGCGTGCTGACCGGGGCCAACTCCGGGGGGAAGACGACGCTGCTGGAAACAGTCTGTGCGGTGACGCTGCTGGCCTCGATGGGGCTCCCGGTCCCCGCCGACGAGGCCGAGGTGGGGACGTTCGACCGGATCGTCTTCCATCGTCGGCACGCCTCGTTCAACGCCGGCGTATTGGAGTCGACGCTTCGGTCGGTAGTGCCTCCGCTCGTCGAAGAGGGTCGGACGCTAATGTTAGTCGACGAGTTCGAGGCGATCACGGAGCCGGGACGTGCCGCGGATCTCCTGAACGGCCTTGTCGACCTGACTGTCGACCGCGGGGCGCTCGGAGTGTACGTCACACATCTCGCCGAGGACCTCAGTCCGCTGCCCGACACGGCACGGATCGACGGCATCTTCGCCGAGGGGCTTACGAACGACCTCGAACTGCGCGTCGACTACCAGCCGCGGTTCGGCACGCTCGGCAAGTCGACGCCGGAGTTCATCGTCTCACGGCTCGTTGCCAACGCGACCGATCGAAGCGTCCGCGGCGGGTTCGAACACCTCGCGGCAGCCGTCGGCGAGGAGGCAGTCCAGCGAACGCTCTCTGATGTTCGGTGGTCGCCGGAGGGAGAGTGAGACGCCGATGACAGACGAGGTGGACCCGACCCGAATCCGGTCGATCGCGGTTCATCGCGAGGACGTTGCGAACGCGTTAGAAGCGACGCTCCGGAGCGACCGAACCGTCGTGTTGCGGGTGACGCCGCCGTACTCCGGGCGAATGCGTGCCAGGATTCACCGCGTGGAGGCAACGAGTGGGTCTGAGCCGGATGACGGCGTTGACGAGACCGACACGCCGATCCACCTCAACCCGCGTGATCTTGTCACGGAGATACCGGCGTACCCCGAGGTCGACGACACGGTCGCCGAGGCGGCCGATTCCGACCCGGAAACGCGTCGCGAGCGGCACGTCGAGGCGGTCGAAGCGTGGCGCGAGCGGGTCCGCGAGTCCGTCGGTGGAACGGTCGCTATTCACGGACGAGACGCCGATTATACCACGAGTGTCGGCGACGGGGAGGGCGTCGATGCCGACGATAGCGAGACTCCGGTCAGCGATCGATCCGAGACTCACGAGGTCGACATCGTCGCCCTCGGCTGATCCTCTCAGAAGCGAGCCTCGAAACGTCGTCAATATGCGACTGATACCAAGCGTGTCCGGGTAGCCACCTCCTCATCGCGGACCCCGCTCGTATTGGACCAGTCTCAACAGTGGGCATTTAAAAGGATGTAAGCGCCGACAATAATGCGTATTTAAAATGAACTGGTGCGGCAGCGACGGTTATCTGGCGTATTTGACTGAGACCGCGGCATGCTCGATTCATCTTTCTATTAGTGACCAACTCACGAGGTGCGTACCGGTGATAACGGGGTTTTTGAGGCTATCACGCCTCACCATCGTTTATAAATCTCGCTCGCGTTCGATGTCGCGGTCACGTTCCCGTTGCCGCCACTCCTCGGCGGACTCCGGCGTTTCGGTCTCCAACAGACGGTCGAGTTTGCGCTCGAACTGTTCGTCGGTCAACTCGCCGTTCGCGTATCGAGTCCGAAGGCGTTCGAGGGCGTCGGCGTTGTTCTCGTCGGCGGGACCCCTTTCGGGTTCCACGTCTTCGGCCACTGTCTCCTCGTACTCGCCTTCGTCAACCCACTCTTCCCAGTCGTCCTCGTCACCGAACAGCATCGCGGTCACAGGGACGATCACAATGTAGCCGAACAGAAGCAGCGCGAGCCACCACTCGAAGCCGAGAAACAGCGCGGCCAGCCACGTGCCGGTGACGACCGTCGAGACGATGCTGGTCGCGTTTCGTCGGGCACGCTCGCGGGGAGAGGGCGAGTTCATACGACAGGGTGTCCTGCGGAGACTACAAAACGATACCGTCGTCCCCGCCGGTTCCGCGCCCTCTTTACGGATCCGGCCCCTGTCACGGGTATGCGAAATGTGGACGCTGCGGGCCTCGGGATCGGCGACGATCATCCGCCACGGATCATGGGCGTGTTGAACGTCTCCGCCGAGTCGCCGTACGATCCGAGCGTGTACGACGATCCGAGCAGAGCCGCCGAGTACGTCGACGAGGAGCTGATCGGTGAGGGCGCGGACATTGTCGATGTCGGACTCGAATCGGCGAACAAGGACCTCGACGTGCTCTCTGCTGAGGAAGAGCTCGAACGCCTCGATACCGCGATCGAGACGCTCGAATCGACATCCGGTGACGCAGTGTGGTCGATCGAAACTCGGTACCACGAGGTCGCGGATGCCGCTCTCTCCCGCGGATTCGACATGGTCAACGACATTTGTGGGTTCGCCGACCCGGAGATGCCCCGCGTCTGTCGCGAACACGACGCCGCCGTCTCGAAGATGGCGTCTCCTCCTGATCTCGAACGACCGGGAGCCATTGAGGATGTCGACGACATATACGAGGCGCTCTCGATGAACGGGTTTACCGACAAGACGATACTCGATCCAGCGTTCGGTGGGTGGTCCGAGGCGAAAACTCACGCCGACGACCGGGAGACGTTTCACCGACTCCGAGAGTTCCGTGGCTACGGTCGCCCGCTTCTCGTCTCGATCAACCGCAAGAGCTTCCTGAAGACGATCGCCGGCCGGAGTACGGAGGAGGCGCTCCCCGTGTCGCTGGCGGCGACATCGATGGCAGTCGAGCGCGGCGCACACGTGATCCGCACCCACGACGTGGCCGAGACACGCGACGCCGCGCTGATCGGCGCGGAGTTCGCCCGGGATCGGGTCCGGTCGTCCGCCGGCGATGTCTCCGTCGAAGAGCTCGACGTGACCACCCCCGGAGAGGCACGACGACACCTCGACAGACTCGACGCGAACACCGATCTTGCGAAAGAGTCCGTGGTCCGAAGTTACGAACTCAGTGGTCTCTCCCCGGAAGCCGTCGGGACGCTCCGGGCGGCGACAGCGGGAAGCGTCGCAGCCGACGCGGCTTCGACCGACGGTGGAAGAGACGGGAGCGGGGACGCCGGCGTGGCGGCAGCGTTCGCGGTTAGCGAGCGATCCGGCGAGGAAACCGATCGTGGGATCCTGATCGGGACGCCAAACGGTATTGAGTCGGTTTATTCCCGTATTTCGGACGGTTCGGACGATTTAATCGCCGTCTTCGACGAGATCGGCACGACCTCAAAGTAAGAGAAAGTTTATGCCCTCGTGTGGACAACGATTCAACCGGACGCCGGAGGGGCACGCGGGTAGGGGTACTCTGTGCCACTCCGGCCCATACCGTATTACCAACCGCCAGCCACAGCTCCGTTTCTCACTCTCAACCGGTTTCGTTTCAGGGAAGATAAACTCGACATGAACTTCGAAACGTTCGAACCGATCTACGAGGCGATCTTAACAGACTTCGGATTCGGTCGAGAGGCAGACGAGCACGCCCGTGACATTGCCGAGGAGTTGTCGACTCCGTTTCGGTTGTCTCGGTTCGACGAGTGGGAGGGGGAGACGGTCGCCATCGTTGGTGCCGCGCCGTCGCTTCGGGACGAGGAGTCGATGGCTCTCGCCCGGGAGGCTACCGTCGTTGTCGCCGCCTCAACCGCGGCGGACGTTCTTCGCGACGCCGAGATCGACATCGACTGTATGGTCACTGATCTCGACAAGAACCCGGAGACTGCGGCGGAGTTAACTCGTCAAGGAGTGCCGGTCGCGGCACACGCCCACGGCGACAACATCCCCGCGATCCGCGAGTGGCTTCCTCAGTTTGCGGCCAGAAACACGCTGACGACCACTCAGGCGTCCCCAGTCGGATCCGTTTATAACATGGGGGGGTTCACAGACGGAGACCGTGCCGCGTTCCTCGCGGACCACGTTGGCGCGGGGCGACTGACGTTTCCGGGCTGGGAGTTCGACGACCCTGAGGTGACGCCGATGAAGGCGCGAAAACTGGAGTGGGCCGCTCGCCTGCTTCGCTGGCTCGAACGTCGGCGCGGAGAGCGGTTCGCCGTCCTCGACAGTCGCCGGGAACGCGTCGATCGGGAGGTCGCCGCGCTGCTCGGGGAGTGAGGAGGTAACGAAGCAGGAGTACCGACTGCCTGACAGAGTCCGAACCCTCCGATACAGATGCCACACGTCACACCATTGTGACGAACCCGTATCCGATAAAAAATAATAGGAGGGAACCCAGCGCGATCAGTACGCGCCGTTTCGTCACCAGATTCGATCGGGGCTGTGGGTCGGGTATTCGATCGCGGCGACTGCCGTTCTCTCGCATCAGCGTCGTCCTGAAACGAAACGACCCGACTCGCCGGTCGTATGGCTATTCATCGACACCGACTCCGGTCGTGGTGTCGCCGTCGTTCTCGTCGTCCCCGCCATTCACGCCACCATCGGTGGACTCAGTCACGTCACCGTCGTCCTCGTCACCATCGGTGGACTCAGTTTCGTCGTCGTCATTCTCGTAATCACCGGTGGACTCAGTTTCGTCGTCGTCATTCTCGTAATCACCGGTGGATTCGGTCTCGTGTTCTATGCGCTCATCTTCGTCGGTTCGGTCATCGTCGACGCCGTGACCGTCCCGATCGTCAGCGCTATTGAAGCTACCGTCGGAATCGGCGTCGGTACCGTCGTTGGTTCCTTCGTCGTCGGCTTCGTGTTCCGGGTGTGCCGGATTCGAGCCGTCATCCGGGACGAGCGGTTCCGGTGACGATTCGCCGTCAGTCGCATTTTCCGTCGCGGGGTCCTCACGGATCTCGTCGTCAACTGACGGCGACGACGGCTCGGTGAAATCCGATAGCGGCTCTTCGTCCAGAGCCGAGTCAGTATCGCTCCCAACCGACGGTTCAGACCCGTCCTCAACCGATTCCGTTTCGTTGGTCGCCGGCAATCCGATCCTATCCCCGACCGGTTCCGGCTGTGTGGTTTCGTTATCGCTCCGCTCTGCGTCGTCGGGGTCGACGACGTCGGCTCCCACCATCTCCTCGTGGAACCCGTTAGCCGCAGTGAATTCCCCACTGATGGTGGTCTCGTCCGAGAAGAACGCGACCGTCCCGTATCCGCCCCCAAAGGAGACGGACAGGACGACGATGGCGGCCAACACGGCCGGAACGACTCGGGTCATCGCCCGACCTCCTCGGTCGAGCCGCCGTCCACCACGGGCTCTATTACGGGGTCATCGAACACGTCGCCCTGTTTCGGGGACGGGTCGACGGAGCCTTCGGATTTTGATTCGTCATCCGGTCTGTCGTCTCCGGAGTCGGCGATCGAATCCGTCGCCGCCGGGGTATCGCCTGAGCGACCCGTAACGAGCAACACGAGTCCGATGAGCAGTCCGAGCGACGTACCGGTCGCGATAGCTATCGTCAGTCCGCTCTGGAGCGTGTACGCCACGTACGCGGCGTAGGGTGCGAACGCTAGGAGGATCCCGACCGCCCCTTGAACGGTCCGTTCTGTCACCACGAACCCGGAGTCACTGGCCGCGTCGGCTCCGACGTTGGCAGCCACTCCGGCTCCGACCGCGGGAGCCGTTCCGCTCTCGGATCCGGCCGTCACAGCACTCTCGTCGTCTCCGGCGGGCGCATCAGTTCTGCTCTCTTTCGATTCGGCGGAGGCAGTTCGCGCCCGATAGAGACTCCAGACCTCGGAGAGGGCGAGCAGTCCGAACGGAACCACGACGAGAGTAATGAACCCCACGGGCGAATCGGCGAACTGTATCACGTATCCGAGATACGGGATCGTGAACGCAACGACACCGAGGACGTTTGCTGCCGGAACCAGTCCGGCGTCTGCCGCATCGTTCGCATCTCCTTGGGTCTCAAACGCCACCTCGCCTCCGACGGCGACGACGCCGATGACGCGATGAGTCACGGGCACCTCGTTGTCGCCGCGGACGAACGTGATCACGTCGCCCTCGGCGATCGATGACGGGTCGCGCTCGTCGACTATCACCACATCGCCGGGTTCGATGGCAGGTGTCATGCTCGCGGTCAACACGACAAAGCTGTATTCCGCCCCGACAACTGCGGGAACCGCGTACACCACAAAAGGTGCCACGACCGCGATCAACAGGGCGATCCCGAACACGTTAGCGAGTGTTTTGAGCCTGATTGGTGAGTTCATGATAGAGCCTCCGGGCCACACAGAGGCGACCCGTCAGTGACGGTGCCGGCAACCAACTCGTAGAGAGGGCCACCAGATCCGCCGGATCCGAACCCGTCACCGACGAGCAGCGGTTCGGAGCAGCTAGTGTGTATTCTTACGGCCGGCGACGCATCCTCGTCCCCACCGTCGAGGATCGAGAGCGTCGTCTCCGGGCCGAGACCGACTTCTGCGGTCCACGTCTGTGAGACATCGCTTCCGTTGACCGTGAACGTCTCACCGGACGCAACCGTGTCGGCCTCAAAGACGACAGCATCGCCGCCGGATCCGGTACGTGTCGTCGTGGCGTGGATCGTCGCGTCAGCAACCCCGAGGTATCTGAACGTGAGGTCGTTGAACCGATTCTCGCCCGCACAGACGATACAGTCGGCGTCAGTATCGCTTTCATCGTCTCCGCTGTCAGTTTCCCCCGCATCGTGGGAAGTCCCGCCGTCACCCTCACAGAGGTCTCCGCGACCGGCAATCCGACCGCCGACGATACGATACCGACCGAAGGTATCGCCGATACGGATATCCTCGGAACAGCTAGTGTGAATCCGTTCTCCGGGGATTCCTCCGCTCCCACCGCCGGGATTGCCTCCCTGTCCGGGGCCGCGACCGTTTCCCGGACCGACATCGCTATCCGGGCTGGTGTCGCCGGTCGTCCCATCTCCCGTGTCGTCGATGTACAGATTCGTTCCCAGTCCGTTCGGTTTCGACGGCGTCGTCTGGAGTCTCGAGCCGTCCGCGACGAAGGTGCCTCCCGGAGCGACGGACCCACTGAACACGACGTCACCGCTCGGGCCGCGACCCCGCGTTCTTGCGACGACGTGTGCCGATTCGTCACCGAGATACTCCAGAGTCAGACGTTCGACGATGTCCCCGCTCTCACATATTACGCAGGTTCGCTCCTCACAGGGTGGGGAATCCGCGAAGGGGTTCGACCCCGCCGCGTCGGCCTCGGACACATGGCGACACTGCTCCGTGTACAGCCGGAACTCAAGCGATGACGACTTCCCCTGAAGCGAGCCGGACGCGGTCTCCGGAAGCGACCACGCAAGCGTGATCTCGATCGATTCCTCGGGAGCCAAACACGGCCCGTCGTCGAGATCATCGGTTCTGACGCCGTTGACGAGTTCGCGCCGGAGCCCGGCGATCGACCCGGCATACACGACGGTATCGGCGATTGTGAGACTCGCTTCGAGCGCCTCGCCGAACGGATCCGAAATCGGCGGACAAGTCGTGGCAAGCCAGAGTCTGGCGGGGTTCGTTTGGACGGCGACCTCGAACGTCTCCGTTCCGTGGCTTCCGCGGTCGATCCCGTCGATCGCGAAGCTCACGACCCCGTCGGACACCGTACAGTTGGCCGTGTTGTTGCTCCCACACGAGATGTCGAACGCGACCTCGCCGGCTCCCAGCGTGTTGTCCACGATAGATTTACCATCCGCGAGATACGCGAACGTCCCCGCTCCACCAGCCATTCCGACCGCCCCGAGCCCCGTGAGACCGGCTAATAAGCGACGACGACTCAGTCGCGTCGAGTCGCCGGGCTCGTTCCCTGTAGTCATGCTCCGGCCTCCTCGGATTCGGTGTCATCGTTCTCTGCGGGATCGAAGGGGTTGTTCGGATCATCACAGTCGGTCGCCCTGAAACGGAGCGCGAACGCCGCCGATTGGCCGCTTCCAACGTTTCCCTGACCCGTCGGCAGGGTCCACGCGAACGCGAGACAGCGCCCCTCGTCCTCGTTGAGACAGCCGTTGTCGAGGATGCCGGGATCGAGCTCGACGCCCGTCAGGAGGTCGCCGTTCGCCGACGAAACCGTTTCGGGGCCCGACAGCATTCCTGAAGCGATCACCGCCCCACGGGGATCGTTCTCGGCGCCGACACACCCCCCGATCCCGAACAGTCCCGAATCGTACCGGGTCTCGATCTGAATACGGTCCGCCAGCTCGTTGCTCGCAGCCTCCAACTTCATCCAGACGCGGGCGGGGGCGTCCTCCGCACGGAGCCCGACGCTCGCTGTTCCGTAATCCTCCGGAAGGACGTTATCCGCGTCGACGAGTCGTACGTCGCCGTCGTGGTCACCGGTCTCGCCGATCCCATCGACGAACTCCTCTGGGTCGGTTGGTCCCTCGATGACAGGGTCACCGTTGTAGGTCCCTCGCCAGCCGACCAGGATCCGGGGGCCCGTCGACGCCGCGTACGTGTAGTTCGTATAGCCGTTCCAACTCCCGGTTGAGCGTCCGTGAGCGACCCCGGCAGTCGCGAAGCCGACGGCTCCGACGCCTGCGAGCGCTTCCCGGCGAGTGATGTATATGTCTCGTTTCGTCATTCGTGTGTGTCGTCGGCTCCGAACGGCCGGTTCGTCAATATCCTTCACGTCGTCTCAGTACGTATGTACGCGCAGCCTACCCGGACGGTTCGGGGTCCAACCCAGTCGGCAGTCTCTCCCTACCGCGACTACAGGAGGTGCCTATCAGTTACGACGACACGGGTGAAGCGGTACTCCGCCGTTCGGCACACCAAGTCGATGGGCCCGTTCGTCCACTGTTTCTGGTTCAATCCTCTCCGTTCGCGAACGGATTCTCTGGGGTAGGGTTGTGGCGGCACTGCTCAGTGTAGAAGGACAGATCGAACGACAGCGAGTCGCCTTGGACTTCATTACCGACCGTCGTCGGCAGACACCATTCGAACCCGATGAACCGGGTGTTCGACG
>CAYRWH010000019.1:0-2591 GCA_964427935.1 uncultured Halobellus sp.
CCCGTCGAGGGCGTCACGATCGAGAACCCGAGCTACGACGCCACGCCGGTTGGGATGATCGACACCGTGATCACGGACGACGGCGTCCGATACTGATCGATCCGGGTCTGACCGCAACCTCCCTTCACCGATCGAGCAACCCGCGGAGTCGATCGCGGACCCGGTCGAGCGTTGCGTCCGAGAGCCCGTGGTCGGAGCCCGGATCGATCCGGAGCGTGATCGCCGCGCCACCGCGTTCGAGAACCGAGGCAGTCGCCTCGACCCGCGTTCGAGGGACGTACGGGTCTGCCTCTGTCGTGTCGAGGGCGACCGGCGTCTCGCCGAGTGGCCCCACCTGCTCACTTCCCCGGTGGGCGTCCCCGTCACCGACCGTTCGCGTTTCGGGGTCCGACCCGGGAAGCGCCGCAGACGCCACGAACGCGCCGCCGAACCGCCGCGGGCGACGACACAGGTACTCGGCGAGGACACACCCGCCCTGCGACACGCCGACGAGGACGACCCGTTCGGGTGGGATCCCAACCTCTGCGGCGGCCGTGACCGCGCCGGCGACGCAGTCGACCGCGGAAGAGAGCGCAGGCTCGTTGGCATCGACCGGCTCGTCGTGTGACGCGGGGAACCAACTCGACCGCCGGGCGGCGGGCGCAAGCAGCGCCACGCCCGGCTGGTAGATGTCGTCGGCGAGCCGGATCAGCCCCTCGGCGGTCCCGCCGCGGCCGTGGAGGAGCACGACCGCGACCTCCGCGGCCGCGGCCGGCGCACCCCCGACGACCAGCTCCGCGCCGGCGTGAGGTCCTTCAACCGCGGAGAGCGTCCGTGTCATCCGTCGTTGGCGGGCTCCGAGTGGCTCGACTCCTCCGGCGAAGCCAAGCAGCTGGGCGGTTCGATCCGTGGGAGCTGGCGTTCGATGAGCTCCCGGTCGTCTGTGAACCGCTCCGGAAGGTAGAGATCGGTTGCGTGGCCGTCGACGGTGGGGTCGGCGAGCCCCGGCCCCTGCGGTCCGTCCGGCGTGGGTGCTTCCGTCGCGAGTTCGACCAACAGCCCGCCCGGACCGCGAACGTATAGGGAGTGGAAAAAGTGGCGGTCCTTCACCCGCGAGACATCGTACCCCGCCTCCCGCTCACGAAACAGCGCGTGCCAGTCGAGCAGCGTCTCTCGGTCAGGGACGCGGACAGCGACGTGATGAAGCGTCCCAGGCCCCTCCCGAACGAAGGGTGCGTCCCGGTTCAACAGGTCGATCCGGGTCGCTCGACTCCCCGATGTCCGGTACCGGATACGGTCGTCCAACTCGGCCTCGTACTCGAACCCGAGTGTTTCGAGAACGCTTGCCGCCCCGTACGGATCGGCCGGAAGCGCTGTTGCGCCCTCCACCCCTCGGATAGCGACCGACTCGGGGATCGGACCGTCTCGCCACGACTCCCCCGGATCGTCCGTCTCTACCAGCTCGACCGTCGTTCCAGCCGGATCCCTTATCCGGAGCGTCGGGTTGCCGAACCGCTCGTCGGGGTCGACGCGCTCTGTGGCATTCGAGCCCGACGTTCGTCCCGAGAGCCGCTCCTGCCAGTAGTCGAGCGAGTCGGGGGGTACCGCGAGTGAAACCGACTCGTAGCCCGGCCGTCCGACGCGTCCCGGGTCGCCACCGGGGTCTGGGAAGACGGTGAGGACGGATCCGGGTCGTCCCTCCCCCGTCCCGAAGTAGAGATGATGTTGGAGGATGTCCTCGTAGTTCACTGTCGTCCGAAGCAGCCGGAGTCCAAGCGCTCCCGAGTAGAACTCGACGGCGTCCGCGGCGTCGCCGACGATTCCGGTCACGTGATGGATTCCGGGTGTTCGAGTGGTCACGATCGCCTTTCGCGGAGTGGACACAAATCGATGTCGCCGACAACGACCGTGTTCGGTTTCAAAGTAATCCGATCAGCAGGAACAGAACTACCAGTACACCGACAGCGAGCCCCGCGGCCAGCTTCGGGTTCTCCAGTGGCTTCCGATAGAAGGGCATCTCGGCGTACTCCGCGGCGAACGCCTCGCGGTTCGACTCGTCGTAGAAGTGTTTGGTCGCGAAAAAGAACGACCCGGTCACCGAACAGCCCGTACACACTGGCTCCTCGACGAGCCGCTCTGTCCGAATGTGATCGTCGCAGTTGAGGCTACCGCAGTTCGAACAGTGAGTAATCGTGGCGGAATCGCTTGTCGACATCGCTCCGTCACTCCCGACTCCACAGTGGACGCAGATTCCAAACTCGTTGCGGCGAGTCAACCGATCGGTCCCGTTCGTGATGAAGCCGTGTTCGTACTCGTACTCACCGAGCGCGGTGGTCGTTGTCGCGTGTGGGAGGTACACCGGATCGACGTCCAGCACCCGAACATCACTGGCCCGCGGCGTACACGTCTTCGTGTACGTGACGTTGTTGTCGCCGGTGTAGCGGACGGTTCGTTCGTACCGGTCACGCTGTCGCTCGACGACCCAGTCGGTGTACTCGGACTCCGTGCGATCGAACCGACGGACCTCGATGTCGTCGTATCCGAGGTCGGCATCGTCGTATCCGAGGTCGGCATCGTTGTCTCCGAGGTCGGCATCGTTGTCTCCGAGGTCG
>CAYRWH010000019.1:2691-17300 GCA_964427935.1 uncultured Halobellus sp.
TCCGAGGTCGGCATCGTTGTCTCCGAGGTCGGCATCGTTGTCTCCGAGGTCGATGTCGTCGTATCCGGGATCGGCCGCGGACGATCCATCGCCGCCGTCCTCGGGATCGTCAGCGGTGTCAGCGTCCGGATCAGAGCGTGGAAGCCGGGTTCGCTGGACCGAGCCGTCACCGAGGAGCCGAGCCGTCTCGCCGTCCAGCAGCGATGTTCCCTTGCGATCGGCCGACACCGCGAGGCGCTCGCGCTCGAACACGGAGTGAATCACGCCGACGCTCGTCTCGAAGGTCGCGTCTACTTCGGTCTCGACGAGCATCGTAGGCGCGAACGAAAGCCGCGTCGTCGGCTCCGGGAGATCAGCGGAAGTGAGGTTCTCGACCGCGGTCGCGGCTGCGTCCCGTTTATTGACTCCCGTCTCGACATCCGGGGGCGGCAGCGTCTCCTCACAGAGAACCTCGATTCGACCGCTGTACAGATCCATGCCGATCGACTCCCCAATCTCGCGGAGCTCCCGCCCGTCGAGTAGGTCGATGTCGACGTCGTCGGGCGCGGCGGTGACGCGCTCGGCGTACTCCTCCGCCGGCGACGTGAACCGCCCCGTGGTCGCGACCATTCCACGAACTGGTCCGTCGTAGTCGTGCGTCGTGACCGCGGAGTGGAGCTTTTGGACGACGGGTCGGCCGACAGTTGCGGTGTGTTTACACTCGACGACGACGCCGATCGGATCGCCCGGTTCCCTATCGTCGACCATCGTCACGTCGCGACCCTCGTCTGCCGTTCTGACCGCCTGTCGAACCTCACGGTACCCCTGATGCCGGAACACGTCGACCATCAGTTCCTCGAACTCGAACCCCGAGAGGTCGTCCAGCAGTGTCGTCACGCTCGGACCGTGACCCGGCGACCCGCAAAACGGTTCCGGTCATCGAGCCGACTGGTCACGCAAACATCTCAGCGATCTTTTCATTCGCCGACAAACCGATCAAAATATTTTTGAGTGTGTATCGTGTTAACGCATTGTATGAGTGTGAACCGTGGCGGAGACGTACGATTCCGGCTGTCACACGATCCGGGACTCGGATCGGAGTGTGGGAGCCTCTCGTGTGAGGTGACTGCGTTGGTGACCGAACCGGGCGTCGTCACGGCTCTCGTTCTCGCTGGGCTGCTTGCTTTTGTCGCGTTCGCGTACGTTCGGGACGCAAAATCGTGCTGTCGCCGAGAGCGACGGCGCGTTCTCGACGAGCGCGACGCATTTGAGGAGTTCGCCGACAGGGTTTCGGGACTTGATCCATCCACGGTTACCGCCACAGAATCGTCGTTCGAGGGGGCCGTCATCGGTACACAGCGCGCCGAAAGCGTTGGCGGACCGGGAGACGTTCGGGTAAAAAACGTCCTCGACACCTACCAAGACACCGTGATGTCGCTGCCACACTACACGGAGGAGTACGATGAGAGTGTCGTCGAGAGCCTCGCGGCGGAGTTGGGTCCGGACACGACAATGTCGTTGGCGTCGAATGGGACGCTCTCTCCCGCGCTCCAGTCGACGCTCGTCGACCGAAGTCGACAGGCGTCTCGGGCGCGCTCGTCGCTTGCGGACGCCATCGACACCGAGTTGAGCGAGTTGACAGACACGGAGACGACGCTGACAGAGATCGATCGGCAGCGAAGTCGGCTGGACGAACACCTCGACGGCGTTTCGCGGGGAGGACGTACCGACGCCCTAATCGACGTATGGGAACGGCTGGGTGATCTTGAGGATCGGTGCGATGAGGTCGCTACCGACCGTCAGGCGTCGCTTCGGGATCCGCCTCTGGTGCTTGAGGAGCAAAACAGGGCGGATGGCCCGCGATTTACCGGCTATCTGTACGAGCCGATGGACGGTCCACGCCATCCGGTGTTGGCGTCGATAGCGTCGCTCGTGGGTCATATCCGTGAGGATCGTGACCAAATCGCACGCCGCGTCGCAGACGGGGTCTGAGAGACGATCCCGCGAGAACCGTCCTTTTTGCCACCCGTAGAACTATACACCCCCATCGTGTTAGCTACGTTATCTTATGTCGGGTGAGCTGTTCCTCGACCTCGATGCGGTTCCGGACAGGAGCTCGTTCGAGCGACGACCGCTCGACCGATCCGTGCTACTCTCGACCCCGGCTCATTTCGATGTCGATTACGAGATCAATCCGTACATGCGGCCCGGCGTCGACCACCGCCGAGCCGTCGAGCAGTGGACGGAACTAGTCGATCTGTTCGACGAACTCGCTGATGCGACGGTGTTTGACGCCGACGCAGTCGACGAGACGCTGGCCGAGGAGCGACGCTCCCTTGCGCCGCCGGAAGACCTTCCGGACATGGTGTTCTGTTCGAACCACGCCCTCTCGATTCCCGGGGAGGACCGGTTCGTACTCGCGCGAATGGCAACCGACGAGCGCCGAGACGAGCCTGCCTACTTCAAGCAGTGGGCGACGAACGCTGGCTACGAAGTGGCCGAACTCCACACCGATGCCGCCTTTGAGGGCTGCGGAGACGCCCGCTGGCATCCCGGCCGTGACCTGCTGTGGGGAGGCTACGGGCAACGCTCAGAACTCGACGCGTATCGTGAACTCGCGGAGCGGTTCGGCGTCGACGTGATCCCACTGGAACTCACCGATGACGCCTACTATCATCTCGATGTCTGCTTCTCCGCGCTCGACGAGACGACCGCACTTGTGTGTTCGGATGCCTTCACCGCGACCGGTCGCGCGAAGCTCGATCGGCTGTTCGACACGCTGATCGAGGTTTCACCGGCATCCGCACAGGAGGGGTTCGCCTGTAACTGTCACTCGGTCGGCGGCGAGACAGTCGTTATACAGGAGACCAACGAGACGACGATAGCGCGGCTTGAGAAACACGGTTACGAGACGCTCGGTGTCGCCACCGGCGAGTTTATGAAGGCTGGCGGTTCGGTGGCGTGTCTGGCGTTTCCGTACTGAGGGGCGGCCACACCGCCAGAACCGTGACCGCCACGCCCGACGGTCACCGGCGACGATCGGATGACATCGAGGATGGATCGGTCGCGGTGCGGGTCGGTCAGTAGTGGCGCGCGTCGGTCAGTAATGCCACGGGTACTCCTCGAACGCCGGGTCGCGTTTTTCTAGGAAGGCGTCGCGTCCCTCCTGTGCCTCCTCAGTCATGTACGCGAGACGCGTTGCCTCCCCCGCGAACACCTGCTGGCCGACCATCCCGTCGTCGGCCATGTTGAACGCGTATTTTAACATCCGCATGGCGGTCGGTGACTTGGCCGTCATTTCCTCGGCCCACTCGCGCGCGACCGCTTCAAGCTCCTCGTGTGGGACCGCTTCGTTGACCATTCCCATGTCGGCCGCCTCCGCGGCGGAGTAGGTCTTCCCGCGGAAAAACACCTCTCGTGCCTTTTTTTGTCCGATCTGCTTTGCGAGGTACGCGGAGCCGAACCCGCCGTCGAACGAACCTACATCCGGATCCGTCTGGAGGAACTTCGCGTGCTCTTCGCTCGCAAGCGTCAGGTCACAGACGACGTGTAACGAGTGCCCGCCGCCGACGGCCCATCCGGGGACGACCGCGACGACTGGCTTCGGCATAAACCGGATCAGTCGCTGAACTTCGAGAATGTGGAGCCGACCGGCGCGCGCCTCTCGAACGAGTGGGTCGTCCTCGTCGCCGGCCTCGTCGTCGTCGCGGTACTCGTACCCGGAATCGCCCCTGACCGACTGGTCGCCACCGGCACAGAAGGCCCAGCCGCCGTCGGACTCGGCGGGACCGTTGCCGGTCAACAGGACGCAGCCGACATCTGCCTGCTTTCGCGCGTGATCGAGGGCGGCGTAGAGCTCGTCGACGGTGCCGGGGCGGAAGGCGTTACGGACCTCGGGTCGGTCGAAGGCGATCCGAACGACCGGCGCGTCGACGCCGCGGTGGTACGTGATGTCGTCGAATTCGTCCGTGACCGACTCCCACGCGTCGGGGTCAAAAATCTCCGAGACCATACCGGTCGGTCGGGCGGGAGTTATATAAACGACGGCGGATCCGGTACTGAAACTCAGTCGTTCGCTGCGTCCCGGAGGTCGTCGAGATGGTTCCGGATCACCGATAGCGTCGCGTCCGCGTCGGCGTACCCTTGATCGTACTCTTCAAGCGCCGCATCTGTTCCGTCGAGAAACCGGTCAACGGCGGCTGAGAGGTCGTCGTCGCTCATACAACTTGGTTCCCGCCGATGCCAGTTATACCTCCCGCTCGGCGTCGTCGGCTCGTGAAACCGGTCCCAGCCGACCGGGGGATTTATACTGCCCCCGATAGTATTGTGTATAATGGAAAATATTGTGTGGATACCCCATCGGGGATTCGATCAGCGGATCGGGCGTTTGGCGAGGTGTGATCGATGACTGGGAAGTCGGCAGTGTTGGCGACGGACCTCTCGGCGGCGAGCGAGACGATGATCGAATCCGAGACAGGACTCAACTGCTTGGACCGGATCGGCGTCGATCGGATTCATTTGGTTACTGTCGTGCCCTCGAACGTTCATTCCGGGATGCCTGGAATCGACTTTGAGAGGCGTCGGAAACGGGGGCTACGCCGCTATCGGTCACGGATCGAGGATGCAGGGTTTGGCGTCGAGACGCACGTGGTACGTGGCACGCCACACCGCCGGATCAACGGAATTGCCGGCGCAGTCGGCGCGGACCTCATCCTCATCGGCTCACGAGGAAAGAGCCCCCTTGATAATCGCGTGATCGGATCTACGGCCCGGAACCTCGCCCGAACGACGGTCGTCCCGCTGCTCGTCGACCGGATCGAGCGCGGCGTTGAAAACCCGGAGACCGTTCGTCGTCATCTATTTAAGCGGACGCTGTTCGCGACAGACTTCTCAGAGAACGCGGAACGCGCCTTCGAAACGTTCGAATATCTCCGACACGCCACCGCAGAAGTCACGCTGACGCACGTTCGGTCCCCAAAAGACGACACCGGTGACGTCGACGCGATCGAGTCGCAGATGGAACCGCTTGTCGACCGGCTCGACGACTGGGGGCTCGACACGCGGGTCGACATCCGGCGTGGTGACCCCGCCGAAGAAATACTGGCGGCCGAGCGCGAACACGACCCGAGCACACTGCTTCTCGGATCGCGCGGCCGAAGTCGTCTCCGGCGACTCCTCCTCGGGAACGTCTCAGAGGATGTCGTCGCCAACGCGACGGGCAACGTCTTTCTTGTTCCGCCACCCCGGTCGCCATAGCGACGACTCCCTGTCCGACAGCAGATGCGGTGTTGTGTATGATCTACACAAACCTTTTATCAGCACAAACCGTATCATCCAGTAACAATATGCCCGATTCATTGGCTGAGCAACTCCGAAGCGACATGGAGTGTGAGGGATTACTGGAGTGTTTTCACGGCCTCAAACCGCTGGACAGAGAGTGTTTCCAAGCGCTCGTTGAGAGTGAAGAGCCGCTCACGATAGACGAGATTGGTGAGGCAGTTGACCGAGAGCGATCGACTGCGTACCGTGCCGTTCAGCGGCTCCTCAACACCGGCTTCATCACCAAAGAGCAGATCAACTACGATCAGGGCGGCTACTATCACGTGTACCAGCCCACCGACCCGGAGCAAATATCCGGCGAGATGCAGCGAATGCTGAACGACTGGTACGCAAAGATGGGACAGTTGATCCAGGAGTTCGAGGATAAATACGAGGATGTTGACACCCCTGAGTCGGTGACTGCGTCCGGGTGACCACGGCACTCCTCCTGGAGCATTCCCACGGCTGGTTTTTAAACAACAAGCGGTGGTAGTAGCAGAGCTGTGCTGTGTAGCTGTGGCAACACCCACGGACGGATTAGGCGGTGGTCGAGTGGTCTCCGGCTATCCTCGACGGAGTGTGTACGCGGCGTAACTGACAGCGACGAGCAGCCCGCCGAACACGAGACTGCCGGCCACCGCCGGAGTCGGTATCACGTACTCGCCAAGCGGGTCGGTAAGTGCGATCACCGCAACCGAGAGAAGCACCGCGATGAGGATTGCGACTGCGCCGAACAGCTTGAACGCTGCGTCGAGACGCTGTCCCGAGGAACGGCTCTGATGACTCATACACAGTACTATGAAAGCCCGGTATTAATGAACGCAACCGAATTCCCAGTTCTGTGGAACGATGGCGCAGCGTACCGGTGAGACGTGTACCACGATTCGGCTCGACACCCAGTGAGTCGGGACGGTCAAGTTGAGTCCGCTTTTTTCAAACCGAAAACTGACCTCAGCCTCGGTGCGCCTCGTAGGTAGCTACTATAACGTATCCATACGTTATACATCGTGCCACGTCGCTCACGCGAATATAGTATTGTATAGTAAACCCAAAACTGTTATATCCCTAACCGAGCTACAGTCAGGTACATGACTGATATCGACCACGCGACTCGTGTGGGGACCCGCAACCATCGGCGGGGTGGCAACCGATGACCGGAACGACTGTTCTCGCCGGTACATCACCGTCCGTCCAAGCCATCGCGGTGATCACGATAGTGCTTCTCGAAGCGCTCGCCCTCTACGTCGGCTACGGTACCATCGAGGACGCTGCCGGACCGATCGTTCTCGACCGGATAGCAGGGAACGAATGATCGAATTCATCTTCTCGTTCGAACTTCTCGGACTCGGCGGGGAGCTGATCGCCCTCTTCGTCGCGTTTGGGTTCATGGTCGGCGTCTTTTTCGGGTTTTTTGGGATGGGTGGATCGTTCCTCGTCACCCCTGCGCTACTGATCCTTGGATACCCGGCTCCGGTTGCCATCGGTAGCTCGATGGCGTTCGTGTTCGGGACGGCTGTCATCGCGACGATGAAACACCACGACGCCGGACAGGTTGACTATCGGCTCGGCGCGCTGATGTTTGTCGGGATTGCTGTCGGCATTGAACTCGGGAGTCGACTGGTGTTCGGACTTGAAGTCCTTGGGATCGCGAGCGTTGTCGTCGGCGTCACGTACGTCTTCCTGTTGGCGGGGATCGGCATACTGTTCACGCGAAGCGCAATGAACAACGAGGATGAGCAGGGCGACGCCGGGGACGAGAGCGATACCGGAGCCGACAGCGAGGACGATGTTCCCGAACTCGCTCGCAAGATACAGTCGTATAACATTCCGCCGATGATGACGCTTGCCGACGGACGTAAGGCGTCGCTGTGGACGATTTCCGGTGTCGGCGGCGGCGTGGGACTGATATCCGGATTTCTTGGAATCGGCGGCGGATTCGTTCGGATGCCGGCGATCTACTACGTGATTGGCACGTCGCTTGCGGCCGCGGTGGGGACGAGCCTCTTTGGCGGCCTGCTGTCGGGGGCCGTCGGCGCCTTCACGTACGGACGCGCAGGCGTTATCGATCTCGGAATCGTCACTGCGCTCCTCGTGGGGAGTGCGCTCGGGGCTCGGATTGGGTCGAGCGCGACCGCGTACGTAAACGAGGACGACGTGACAATCTACTTCGGGATCATGCTGCTCGTTGCGAGCCTCGCGGTTGGTTTGGGGGAACTCGCCGAATGGCTCTCGATGCCGGTTCTCGACCGACTCAGCTTCGTGCTCCTGATCGGGTCGGCGCTGTTTGTCTGTCTGATCATACTGTACCACGGTGCGCTCGCGGTACGCCGGACTCGGAGCGTCCCGGCGTAGGCGAGATAGACTGTCGATCCACTCTGGTCACCGAGTGAGATAGTATTGTACACTACATCCAAAACCATTATCAGGGTCGGGATCGTACTCATGAGTGATGACGCAGACAACTGAATCCGTTCCGACCGAACCGATTGCCCTCGACGACGCTGCGGCGTTCGACGACCACGTGGCCGACTACGATGTCGTGCTCGTTGACTTCTACGCGGACTGGTGTGGCCCGTGTCAGATGATGGAGCCCGCGGTCAAAGCGGTCGCGGACGAGACCGGCGCGGCAGTCCTGAAAGTCGACGTTGACCGTTTTCAGGCGCTGGCCTCCGAATACGGTGTACAGGGAATCCCCACCCTGATCGTGTTCGCCGACGGGGAACTCGTGAACCGCATGGTCGGCGCACAGACCGAGGACGCCCTCCGGAACGCCGTCGAAGCACACCTCGACTGAATGACACCGCGCGAACTGCGCGCGGACATCCCCGCCCTCGGCGGAGAGAAGGCGTATTTAAATTACGGCGCACACGGACCCAGCCCCGAGTACGTCGTTGACGCCGCAGGCGCGTTCATCGCCGACCACGAGTACGGCGCGGCCGAGACCGACCCGTACGATCACGCCTTTGGCATGTACGAGGAGATCCGTGAGCGGATCGCGGCCTTTCTCGGTGCCGACCGCGAGGAAATCGCGCTCACCGAGAGCACGACGGACGGGATCGGTCGGATAGCGGCCGCGATCGACTGGGAACCCGGTGATGTCGTCGTCCGCACTGATCTTGAACATCCTGCCGGCGTGTTGCCGTGGAAGCGACTCGAATCCGAGGGCGTGGAGGTCCGCGTCGTGGAGACGGAGGCGGGCCGAGTCGATCCGGACGCGTTCGCCGCTGCGGTCGCGGACGCCCGACTCGTCTGTTTCAGCGCGATAACGTGGACACACGGAACGCGGCTTCCGGTTGAGGAGTTCGTCGAAATCGCGAACGACGCGGGCGCGTTCACCCTCGTCGACGCGGTCCAATCGCCGGGTCAGGTCGATGTCGACGTGACTCGCTGGGGGGCTGACGCGGTCGCGGCCGCCGGCCACAAGTGGCTGCTCGGCCCGTGGGGAGCGGGGTTCCTCTACGTCGACCGCGCGGTCGCCGAGGAACTGACTCCGGGAATCGCTGGCTATCGCGGGGTACGAGCCCCGACCGCCGACGCAATCGAGTACGAACCCGGCGCAAAGCGGTTCGAGATCGGCACGGCGACTGCGGCTGCTCACGTCGGTTTGCTCGAAGGGATCGACGCGATTGAATCGGTCGGCTTCGGACGGATAGCAAACCGGATCGAGCGGCTCACCGATCGGTTCAAAGAGGGGATCGACGACGGCCGGCTCCTGAGCCCCCACGAGTTCGAGTCCGGCCTCGTCACGGTTGCCGCCGACGACCCGGAGGCCACCGTAGAGCGACTGGCCGACCGCGGGATCGTCGTGCGGGCGCTCCCCGATCCGCACGCGGTCCGCGTCTCGATCCACGCCGTCTCGACCGAGCGCGAGGTCGACGCCGCCGTTGACGCCCTAAACGAGACAGCGTAGCCGTAGCGCTGTCGACACCGCCGCGCCGACACTGTCGTGCCGCCGCGCCGTCACCGCCTCGAATGCTGTCCAACACGCACGATCGGCTCACTTTTGTATTTATAGCACAATACTGGTGTATGGGATTCCACACGTTCGATGTCGAGCGCGCAGAGCGGCTAGAGGACCCTGACCGCTACCGCTGGGTATCCGCGGAGGAGCTGATCAGCGTGATCGACGCCTCCCCGGACGACGTTGTCGCTGACCTCGGAAGCGGCACCGGCTTTTATACCGATGACCTCGCGCCACACGTCGGCTCGGTGTACGCTGTCGATCTCCAGCCGGAAATGCACGAGCGCTATCGGCAGAAGGGTGTTCCCGACAACGTCGAACTCGTCGAGAGCGACGTGTCGGAGCTCCCACTTGCCGACGGCGCGCTCGATGCCGCGTTCTCGACGATGACGTATCACGAGTTCGCGAGCGACGACGCGGTCGCCGAGCTAGCACGCGTCCTCCAGTCCGGCGGGCGGCTCGCACTGTTCGACTGGTCGGCCGACGGCGACGGAGCGTCCGGGCCGCCGGTCGACGAGCGGTTCGGCGTCGACGACGCGGTTGCGGCGCTCGAATCGGTGGGCTTCGAGGTTGTCCACGCGAGCACCCGCACGGAGACGTTCGCGCTCGTCGCGCTCGCACCCTGATCGGACGCCATGGTCAGAGCGGAGAGCCACGCGGTGAGAATACCGTCGAGGAGTTATGTACGAGCGACGCCCACAATCGACCATGCGATATCTCGTTGCCACGGACGGCTCGACACTGGGGGACGAAGCGGTCCGGCACGCCGCGAGACACGCCGTCGCGTTCGACGCGACGCTGGTGATAGCACACGTGTTGACGCCGGATTCCGAACTGATCGACGGAACGCTGATTCTCCCCGGGGAGGAGGCCGCAGTCGAGGAGGGTGAGCGCGTGTTAGAGAGCGCGCGAGCGGTCGCCGAGGACGTTGTCGAGACGGATCACACAGCGCTCACGGTCGAGACGGAGCTGCTCACCGGCCGTCCAGCGGACGCGATCACGGCCTTTGCGGACGAGACGGGGGTCGACGCGATCCACGTGGGGCACCGCGGACTGAGCGAGGAGCGCGAGCAGGTTGTCGGCAGCGTGGCCAAGAGCGTCGTCGACAAGGCGACGGTCCCGGTGACGGTGATCCGGTAGCGAACCGGACGCGGCAGAGGGGCCCCGGACGCGACACGGAACGGCTCAAGGACGATACGGAGCTCCGCTGACCGCTGGTGTGGACTCGACCGCCGACACGCCCTTGGTTCGACGCCTCGAACGGGTATACGAATGCAGCAGCCGCCGCTCCCGACCCAACCGACTCGTGAGGCCGTCCCGTCGATCGACGAGGGGTCGGCGGGTGCCGTCGTGTGGCATCGGACGGATCTGCGGATCGCCGACAACCCGGTCCTCGCGGCTGCGGCGGACGGATCCGATACCACCGACCGGCGGCTCCTCCCGCTTTTCGTCTTCGATCCGGCGTTCTACGGCGACGGTGGGACCGCCTGTGACGCGCGGATCGAGTTCCTTCACGACTGTCTTCGAGACCTCGATCGTCAGTACCGGGATGTCGGTGGCGCAGGGGTGACGTACGCACACGGAGATCCGATTGCGGTGCTGGAGCGCTTCGTTGATGCTGGGTGGGAGGTCTACGCGCAGGGGGCTCCGAGTGGCCGATACGGTACCGACCGCGACGAGCGCGCCCGGGAGTCGCTCGACGTGAACTTCGTCGGCGGCGACGGGCTCGTCCGAGACGAGCCGTATCCGAGACGCGAGTGGAGCGACCGCGTCGAGGCGTGGTTCACCGACGAGCCGGTCGAGTGGGACCCGCGGCGGGTTCGTCTCGACCGGGTCGACACCGGCATCGATCCCGGTCGGGTCGCCGGCGCGTACGCCGTGGCTTCGGAGAAGACAGACGTTCCGACCGGCGGTCGGTCGGTTGCCCGAGACAGACTGGAATCGTTCGTCTCGCGGCTCGGCGCGTACCCCGGAAGCATCTCCTCTCCGGTCGACGCTCGGGAGGGTACGAGCGGGCTGTCGCCGTATCTCCGGTTCGGCTGCCTGTCGGTCCGGGAAGTGTACCAACGCGTCGAGGAAGGCGCACCGGACGGCCGCGGGAAGTCGATGTTCATCTCTCGACTGTACTGGAACCGCCACTACCGACAGAAGCTGCTCGACTGGCCCGGGTGGGTTGACCGCGCGGTCAACCCCGTAATGCGGGGGTTCAACCGAGACCGCCACGATCCGGAGTTGGTGGCAGCTTGGAAGGCGGGCGAGACGGGGTTTCCGATGGTCGACGCGAGTATGCGCTGTCTCCGGGAAACCGGGTGGCTCAACTTCCGGACGCGGGCGATGTGTGCCAGCCTGTACTTCCATATCCTCCAGCAACCGTGGCGGATCGGCGCGGACCACTTTTATGAACACCTGATCGACGGTGACGCCGCGATCAACTACACCCAATGGCAGTCACAGTGCGGTCTGGTCGGTCGACCCGGGCTCCGGCTGTACAACCCTGCGAAGGGAGTTCGTGACCTCGACCCCGACGGAGAGTTCCTTATCCGATGGATCCCGGAGCTCGCTGACCTCCCGGCGGAGCATCTCCCCCGACCGGAGAAGACGCCGCTCGCGGTACAGGACGATTGCGGGGTCCGGATCGGCGAGGAGTACCCGTATCCGGTCGTCGACTACGAGACGGCCCGTTTGGAGTTCCGCGACCGCTACGCCGCGGCACAGGCGGACGCGGCCGCCCGCCTCGCCGACGAACCAATTGCCAAGCGCGCCTCCCTGTCCGGCGGTGTCGCGGGTGCGAAGTCGATCGCGGCCAAACACGGTGAAAGCGAAACCGAGGAGAGGGGCGGCAACGACGCCGGTGGGAGCGCACAAACGGGTCTCGACGAGTTCTAGGCCGAGACGGAGACGGCTACCACCTCTCTGTATCGGTGACATCGGTCGGTGGGTTTAGATGTCTAGAGCGCTATTGTATACTATGAACAAGAACGTTGGATCCGTGGATCGGCGTGTCAGGGCCGCAGTCGGCGCGGTTGCGGGAGCCCTCTCTATCGCGACGCTCGCGGGGGCGATCCCGCTTCCGGAGTTGGTCGCACCCCTACTCGGCGTCGCCGCCATCGCCGCGCTCGGCACCGCCGCGACCGGAACCTGTGGACTGTACTCCGTCCTCGGCATCGACACCTGCAGCGTTTCACCAGACGAATCGCGCTAAGCTCCGCTACGATCGGCGGTACCGATCGATGCGTCCCGCGAGCGCGGACCGAATGTCTGCTTCGGATGGACCGTCGACGGCGGTCGTGAATGCGCTCGTTTCGCGTGCGAGCCGTTCGAGCGCGCGCTCGACCGCCCTGTCGACCGCGACGGAGTCGGGATCGACACCGACGCCGGTATCCTCGTTGCCGTCGGACCCTTCCAGTAGTTGGTCGAGCCACGCGTCGGGTACCCGATCCGCGAGGTCGTGTGCCGCCGACCGGTCGGGGTCGGTCATCTCGAATCCCTCGGTCGCCTCCGATCCCAACTCGTCGTCCGCGAGTGTCGGATTCTGGCGGACCGCCCGCCCGCCGTTCTTGTTGTGGAACACGACCCCGGCTGCGGGCCCGTCGTACCAGCGCGACTCGGGGATCGGATACGCTTCGGGGTCGACGTGGGCGGCCCGTAGCTCCTTCTCGATCGGGTCGATCGCGGGGAGCCCCACGCGCTCAAACGCTCTCCGGACGGTATCCGGGGGGAGGTACCGCTCTCGGTCGATGTCGTGGAGGGCGGTCCCGAGGAAAGACGGGAGCCGGTCGAGGTCGTACGGAACTCCTCTCGCGTGGGTGGCGACGCCAAAGAACGTGACCGAACTGGGGTCCTCGACGGCCGACACGAATGCGTCGCGGGCGAACCCCTCGCGGACGGCCCGCACCGCGGTCCGGTAGCGGAGCGGCACCGCGTCGTGCTCGAAGATCTCCTCCCCGTCGCCGAACTCCAGGAACCCGGCGTCCGTCACGCGAAACCGGAGCGGATCGCCGTCGATCAGCTCCTCGGTCCAGAGATGTCCCTCGTGGAACACGTCTTCGGCCGCGTCCCGCTCGAAGCCACCGGAACCGGTTTCGTTGGACTCGAGGAGCTCGACTGACAGAAGCGACGGGAACGCTTTCATGATGCCGTTCATCCGACGGTGGGCGGGCCACGGTGAAAAGCTGTCGTCGGGGTAGTCGCTAGTAGGGGCAATCAGCCAGTGGGAGGTCATAAGAGGCAATGCGGGACATCAGGAGGCGGCAATCGGCGGCCAACGAACCAAACTACTTGTCGCTCCGTTGTGGAGCGTCGGTATGAGTGATACCCTTTCGCTGCTCGTGATTGGACCGCATCCCGATGACTGCTCGATAAAAGCCGGCGGCATCGCGGCCCACTACGTTGCGGCCGGCCACGACGTGACGTTCCTCTCCGTCACTGACGGCAGTGCTGGTCACCACGAGATGGACCGCCCGTCGCTTGCTGCCCGCCGGAAACGCGAAACGGAGGCGGTTGCGGAGACGCTCGGCGTCGACTACGAGTGGTTCGGCGTCCGCGACGGTGAGTTGGAGCCGACGCTGGCGCTCCGTGAACGACTGATCCGCTTTATGCGCCGGCTCGACCCAGACCTTGTATTGGGGCCCCGACCGAACGACTACCACCCTGACCACCGGTACACCGCACAGCTCGTCCGCGATGCGGCGTACATGCTGATCGTTCCCAACGTCTGCCCCGATGTCGACCCGATTGATTCGATGCCCGTGATCGGCTACGTTGCCGACGGATTCACGAAGCCGACCCCGTTCGATCCGGATGTCGTCGTCGATGTCTCGGCGGTTGAGGGGGCCAAGATCGACGCGCTTCACTGTCATGAATCACAGATGTACGAGTGGTTGCCGTACACATTCGGCTCGCTCGACTCGGTGCCCGAGGGCGACGCGGAACGGCGGGCGTGGCTGGCTGATGACGGTGTCGAACACCTCGTCAGTGTTACGGAGATGAACGTAGCCGACCGATTCCGGGACCGGCTTCACGAGCGGTACGGAGACGACGCGGCCGCGATGACTCACGCGGAGGCGGTCGAGATATCCGAGTACGGTGCGCCGCTCGACGCGACCGCCCGTGAGAGACTGTTCTTCATGTGATCCTCACAGGGATATATAATTGCGTGGCGAGTGACTCGCTCGTTCTCTGTCGTGGTAGCACGGGAAACTCGATGTACAACATCGGGAGTATATCGAGCATACTGAGACGGTAGCGTTTATAAGCGATAGAGTGGATTTGCTGGCGGCTACTTATAGAAAGTGTAAGGCGAAAACCCACGGCTTTAGCCGTGGGATGAAGCCGACAGCTGGGAACCAAA